>JALZAW010000573.1 GCA_030948155.1 Candidatus Dormiibacterota bacterium
GGAGCAGATCGAGGACCTCTTCCCGCTGGTGCCTGCCCAAGAGGGCAAGGCAGCCCCCGCCCAGAGCTTCAAGTTCGCTGATGGGGCACCTGGCGGCGTGGGCTTCATCTCGTCGGTCTCGGATGCCTTCTGCGCCTCCTGCAACCGGCTGCGCCTTTCCGCCGAGGGCGGGCTCAGGACCTGCCTCTTCTCCCTGCGGGAGACACCCCTGCGCGATCTGATGCGCCAGGGGGCTTCGGACGACAGCCTGGCGCGCGTGATCGAGGCTGCTGTCTGGCAGAAGGAGGAAGGCGGGGCGCTGCACATCTCTGACAGCTCCTACCAGGCGCCCGCCAAGAGCATGTCGCAGATCGGCGGCTGAGCTCTTAGTCCAGAGGGGCACCAGAGCATGGCGCTGCCGTTTTTTGAGGGCGATCCGACCTACCGCCGACCGGACTCGTACTGGCAGGCACTCGGCTGGATCACCGTCGGCCGAGCGGCCGACAGAATCCGAGAAAAGATCGGCGAGTGGCACCACCCGATCCTGATCAAGGGCGAGGTGAGCGGCCTCAACCAGTCCAGCGGCCACTATTACTTCACGCTGAAGGACGAGTTGGCCCAGTTGTCGGTGTTCCTGCCCGCCACCGTTGCAGCTGCACTCAATGCCCTGCCCAAGAATGGCGAGACCTGTCTGGTCGGCGGACGGCTGCAGTTCTCGCCCAGGTTCGGCAAGCTCCAGTTCGTCGCGGCCTGGGTGCAATACGACGACATCGGCCGCATGCACGCGGAACTGGAGGCCCTGAAGCGGCAGCTGGAGGCGCAGGGCGCCTTTCGCGTCGAACGCAAACGGCCGCTCCCATTTCTGCCGCGGGCTGTGGGGTTGGTGACCTCGCCCGGCGGGGCTGTGATCCATGACCTTCAGGTCACCATCGAGAAGCGCTTTCCGGAGATGCCGATCCTTGTCTACCCGGCGCAGGTGCAGGGCGGTCAGGCGGCCGGCAGCGTGGCCGCCGCGCTGGCTCGCTGCAACCAGGAGGCACGTGCCGAAGTCGTGGTGGTCGCGCGGGGCGGCGGCAGCTTTGAGGACCTCTATCCCTTCAATACCCTGCCCATCGTGGAGGCGATCCTGCGCTCGCGGCTGCCAGTGGTAACCGCGCTGGGCCACACCTCGGATAGGACGCTGGCGGACCTGGTGGCTGACGTTGAGTGCCAAACGCCCACCGCGGCAGCCAACCGCGTGGTGCCCGAGAAGGCCAGGCTCTCGGCCGACCTCGAACGAAACCGGCGCCGCCTGGCGCGATACCTGGAAGCGGTTCTGGCGGCGCGAGGATACGAGGTGAGCCAGGGGATTGAGCGGCTCGAGCGGCTGGCGGCGGCCGCCCTGCAGCCGCGCGACCAGCGCCTGGAAAGCTGCCGCCGGCAGCTGGCTGCGATCAGCCCGGCTCGGCAGCTCGAGCTGCGCGACCGCCACCTGCGGGAGCAACTCAACCGGCTCGACCGCCTGGCCCAGGCGATGCTGAGCGGCAGCCTGCAGGCCCTTGCCGCCCGCGGCGGCACCGCTCGGGTGGCGCGTTCTCTGGAGGAGCGCTTGCTGCGGGCGAAGACCGAACTGGCCCAACGGCGCGAGCGCTTGGCAGCATTGGCGCCGCGACAGCTGGCGGTCCGCGCCACCGCCATGGCTGACCGGCGACAAAGGCTGCGAACCGCCTGCCGGCAAACAGTGGACGCCAGGAGCGCGGCGCTGATGGCCCGCCGCGGCCAGGAGCGGGTCGGCCGGAGTATCGCCGAGCGATTGGTGCGTTCCACGCAGGCGCTGGAGCAGCAGCGCCGGCGGCTGGAGGGGCTGAGCCCCGAAGGGGTGCTGAGCCGCGGCTACAGCATTACCACTGACGCCTCCGGCCGCTTACTTGTTTCGGCGCGCCAAACGGCGCCCGGCGCCCCGATTTCGGTCCGGCTGGCGGCGGGTTCCCTGGCCGCCCGGGTGGAGGAGGCCAAGCCTTGACCAACCCCGAGGAACTCCCCTATGAGCGCGCGCTGGCCCTCTTCGATGAGAAGCTGCAAGCGCTGGAGAACGGGAACCTCTCTCTCGAGGACGCCCTGACCGCCGTGGACGAGGCGCGGGTCTACCTCCGAGTGTGCGAGCAGCGACTGAGCGAGGCGAAGAGCCGGATCGAGGTGCGTCCGGCCCCGCCGGCCGAGGAGGCCAGAGA
>JALZAW010000097.1 GCA_030948155.1 Candidatus Dormiibacterota bacterium
AGCGGAGCAGCGTCTTGCTCGGCACGCAGCCCCAGTAGGGGCACTCGCCGCCGACCAAGTCGCGCTCAATTACGGCGACCTGCAGTCCGGAACCTGCGAGCTCGGTGGCCACCGCCTCACCGACAGTTCCCGCTCCCACCGCAATCACATCGAACTCTCTTTCCATACTTGTCTCCTAACGGCGGTGAACGTGGTGTTCTTCCGACTTGCGCGCCGGGAAAGGCACCGATCCCAGCGCCCGGCGCTGGCAGCCGGCCGCCGGTCCCATAATCACCTAGTCGCGAGGCTCGGTCGGCGTGGCGGAATTGGTAGACGCGCTGGATTTAGGATCCAGTGGGGCGACCCTTGGAGGTTCGAGTCCTCTCGCCGACATCAGAGCGGGCCATATGGCATGGTTGAGGCTGCTCAAAGCCGGGATGGCGGAATCGGTAGACGCGACGGTCTCAAAAACCGTTGGGGGCAACCTCGTGCGGGTTCGACTCCCGCTCCCGGCAGCTTTCTCGCTCTGGTCACTGGCGGCGAGCGGTAGGGACACGCCGTCGCTCTGTCGTTTGGAGAGCGTCCACCAGCGGTATCGGCGCCGGGCGCCCCATGAGGAGGCGGTGGCGGCTTCCAATCTCATCCTCAAGGATCAGTCGAAAGATCGCCTGCCAGGCTGACGACACGGGGGGGATGAAAGCTCAAAGTGTTGGCCATGGACAACCTGATCATCGAAACCCATGGATTGACAAAGAGTTTCGGCGCCGTCGCCGCCGTAGCCGACGTGACCATGAGCGTTCGCAGCGGCGAGGTATACGGATTCCTGGGCCCGAACGGAGCCGGGAAGACGACCACCTTGCGCATGCTCCTGGGGCTGGCCAGACCTACCTCTGGCACCGCCATCGTTGCCGGTCATGCGCCCGGCGATCCGACTGGCCTCGCGAAGATCGGGGCCCTTGTCGACTCCGCAGCGTTCTACCCTTACCTCTCGGGCCGCGAAAACCTTCGCGTCGTAGCCGACCTCACGGGCATCTCGCACTCCCAAGTGGATCCAGTGCTCGACGAGGTGGACCTCCTCTCACGCGCGCACCGAAAGTTTGGCGGCTACTCGACGGGGATGAAGCAGCGCCTCGGTGTGGCGGCCGCCCTCCTCAAGGATCCGGAACTGCTGATCCTCGACGAGCCGACCAACGGCCTCGATCCACAGGGCATGGCCGAGATGCGCAAGCTGATCCGCGGCATGGCGCAGGGGGAGCGGACAGTCCTTTTGTCAAGCCACTTGCTCGGCGAGGTCGAGCAGATCTGCGACCGGGTGGGCGTCATCCGCGACGCCAGGTTGGTCGTCGAGTCGACTGTCCATGGTCTCCGCGGCGAGGAGGGACTTCTGGTCAAGGCCCAGCCGGAGGATCACGCCTACGCCTTCCTTACCCACATGTTCGGGCCTGAGCTGATCAGCCGCAGCGATGGAACCCTCCATATCAGGGCTGACCCCAAGCGAAGTATGGAGATCAACGGGCGGCTGCAAGCCGCCGGCATCGGCGTCAGCGAGCTGCGTCCATTTGAAACATCGCTGGAGGAAGTCTTCTTTCAGCTCACCGGAGAGGAGCAAGGATCATGATCAGAAGCATCGCGGCGGAATTCAGGAAAGTGCGGCAGCGCCCGGCTCTCCTCTTCTCGGCCTTGACAATCGTGGGCATCGTCGCCCTCATCTACGCTGTCAGCTATTACCAGGCACTTCAGCCCAGCACCGGCCAGCGTGGCGCGGTAAGCCTCGCCTCGCTCTATCCCGCGGGCTTCGTGGCGACAGTAATAGGTATCGTGCCCGGCCTGATAGGAGCGGTCGCGGTTGTGCTCGGCGCCATCAGCGTCGGGACCGAGTACCAGTGGAGCACCATCAAGACCCAGCTCCTCCAGGGGCCAGGGCGGCTGACCACCCTGTTTTCAAAGTTCGTCATCCTCGCAGCCTGGATGGCCCTTCTGACTGTCGCGTTCTACGCCACGGCGGCGGCCGGCAGCCTGAGCGTGGCGCTGCTCCAGCAGCATTCGATTGCCTGGCCGGCCGCATCCTTGATCGGTCAGGCCGTGGCAGCCACCTGGCTGATCGCCTTCTGCTACGCGATGCTCGGTGCTGGGCTTGCCTTTGTGTTCCGGCAGTCGGCGGTGGCACTTGGCGTGGGACTGATCTACGTCGCGGTGGTCCAAACGCTCTTGGTCGGGGTTCTCGCCACCCTTGGCGGCGGCGCCTACAAGTGGGTGACCAAATTGTTCGACGGCCAGAACGCCGGTTCGCTCGTCGATTCCATCGCTGGGCCGGGCCAGACGCCACTGGTCGGGGCGACGCAGGCCACGCTCGTTCTCCTTGCCTACATAGCCATGTTCGCTGCCGTGGCGGGCACGCTGGCGCGGCGGAGAGACATAGCCTGATCACTCACACTCGCACAGACGCCGCTGCAGCAGCCGACCGGGACCTCTCGGCCGGCTCGCTGCAGCCCTCGAACGGGCGGCCCTGGGATTGGCTAGCAGCTCACGCCCGGGTGATAGACGTGGCGCTGGTGGCGGTCATCCTGATCTCGGGAGTCGCCGAACAACTCGTGACTTATCGCCGGGTTCCGAGTCCACCGCTGGCGATCGCAACGGGGGTCGTGATAGTGCAAGCCGTCTCGCTCTACTGGCGGCGGCGGCATCCCCTGGCCGTATTCGCGATGGTGGCCTGCGCCATGCTGCTGGGCGCATTTTTGGGCATCCGCGCCTCCGAGGGTCCGGCTGTCTTCGTCGCTGCCTACAGCGTGTCCGTCTACGCCCAGCCCCAGCCCCGCTTGGCGGTGGCGGCCCTTGGCGTGATAGCGGTTTTCGGCGGCCTGGGAGGCAGCCTGATCCTGCGCAGCGACGCCTGGGGCACGGCTCTCGCGGTGGGTGCGAGCTCCCTAGTGGCCTGGGTGATTGGCGACTACACCCGCAACCGGCGGCAATATCTGGTCGACCTGCAGGCGAGAGCCCACGTGCTCGAGCAGCAGAGCGAAGAGAACCGCCGCCAGGCGGCCGAGGAGGAGCGGCTGCGCATCGCCCGGGAGCTCCACGACGTGGTCTCCCACAACGTCAGCGTCATGGCCATCCAGGCCGGTGCGGCTCGACTCGCGGGAGGGGAAGCGGTGCCGCAGTCGCTGAGGTCGATCGAGCTCACCGCCCGCGACACGCTGGCGGAGCTCAATCGGCTGCTCGGCGTCCTGCGCCGCTCCGATGCGGGCGGTCCGAGCCGGAGCCCGCAGCCCGGAATCGCGCAGCTGGAGGATCTTCTCGCGGCGGCCCGGGAGTCAGGTCTGCAGGCCCAGCTCCGCACCACCGGCGAGCCGCGGGCGCTCCCTGCCGCCCTGGATTTGTCCGCCTATCGGATAGTCCAGGAAGCTGTGACCAACGCCCTCAGGCATTCCGGCGCCGGGCGCCTCGAAGTCCGGATCGACTACGCCTCCTCATCGCTGACACTGGCGATCAGCGATGACGGGCGTGGCGCCTCGCCAGATTCACTCACGGCGTCAGCGGGCCATGGGCTGGTCGGCATGCGGGAGCGGGTCGAGATCTTCGGCGGACGGTTGGAGACCGCGACGTCGCCGCTCGGAGGCTTCACGGTCCGAGCGCTCCTGCCTCTGGATGCGCAGTGACCATCAGCATCGCGCTTGCCGACGATCAGGCTCTCGTCAGGACCGGCTTCAGGCTGATCATCCAGACGGTTCCCGACATGGAGGTAGTCGGGGAAGCCGGCGACGGGCAGGAGGCGGTCACTCTGGTCGAACGGGCGCACCCGGATGTGATTTTGATGGATATCCGGATGCCGAAACTCGATGGAATCGAGGCGACGCGCCGGATCACCTCGCTCCCAGGTCCGCCATTCACCCGAGTCGTGATCCTCACCACCCATGACCTCGACCAATATGTGTTTGACGGCCTGGGCGCCGGTGCCTCCGGATTTCTCCTGAAGCATGCGCCGCCGGAAGACCTGTTGCGAGCAGTCCGTGTGGTTGCCGCCGGGGATGCGCTCCTGGCGCCATCGGTGACCCGTCGCCTGATCGAGGAATTTGCGCAAAGGCCCAAGCCGCCGCCGGCCCGAAAAGGTGAATTGGAGACGCTCACTGGAAGAGAGCTGGAGATCCTGCATCGATTGGCACGCGGCAACACGAATCACGAGATCGCCGGCGCACTGCATCTGAGCGCGGCGACCGTCAAGACACATGTCGCCCACGTCCTCGACAAGCTCGAGTTACGCGATCGGGTGCAGGCGGTCATCCTCGCTTACGAGATGGGCCTGGTGGAGAGAGGCGGCTGAGGAAGGGGGAGCGCCGTGGGCGCAGGTCTGGCTGTCGGCGTCCGCGCCACAATCGGCCTGAGCTCATTTTTGGCGCCGCGATTTGGCTTACTGCGTCAGAACTTGCCCCCGCATTGCCGGGCATGACGATCCTGCATTTCGAGATGCATGGTCCTTCATGTAGAGGGCAGCATTGCCGCGGCGGGTCTCCATGAGCCTGGCAAATCGCCGCAACACGAACGGTTGGCGTCGCTCCGGAGCATGCGACACAAGCGGAATCAAGGTCCCCAGAACCACGTCTGTTGCCTGCCGTCGCCGCAATGGCTTGACATCCGGGGGCCAGGGTGTAAGCTCGGCCAGAACAGTTCACCGACTTAACAGGAGTGCTGGGATGACAGAGGACCAAACGGGCAGGACCGACAACCCCCCCGACACCCGACAGGACGCGACAGGTACCAACCCCGAGGAGGGCGTGAGCGGCGTCAGCGATTCGAAGGGTGGCGAGGAGTATGCGGAGCAGACGGAAGCCGGCCACCACGAAGAAGGTGAAGAGAGTGGCGCTGGGCGCCCGACGGCCACGGCCGATGCCCGCCGCTCGACGGGCGTGAATCCAGGCGGCTCGGACACGATCGACGAGAGCATGCCCAACCTGCCGCCGGCCTAGGCGATTCGAGAGAGGAGCTGACTAAAGATGGACGACAAGAGCGCCGAAGAGAAGCTCGAAGAGAACACGGGATCCGAATCAGACCCTGAACGCGAGGGCCGCCATCTTTTTGGCGGTGGCCCAGGCGACCAGGGGCCGCCCGACATTGACCACATGAAGGAGCAGCTCGAGGGCGGCGCCACGGCGACTTCCGAGCCCGGTGAGGAGACACCGGCCAGCGGTCCGGGCGACCTCTTCGGCAGCAAGGGCGTCATCCCCACCGCGGAGGATCGCTGACGCCCCCATGTGGGGCGATTTTGACTACTGAACAGATGCGTGATCTCGGGATTGGAGCGGTGTTCAGCCGCTCAGTGAGAAGGAAGCGAAAGGAGTCGGTCCATGACTGAGGTTGCTGCGCCGTACGGTCGCAAGACACAACGACCGCCCGCCGTGCCGGATGTCCATGTCCTCTGGATGTCCGAGGGGATGAGCTGTGATGGGGACACAGTCTCGATCACAGCTGCCACTCAACCGAGCATCGAGGATGTTCTGCTGGGCGCGATCCCGGGTCTGCCGAAAGTCCATCTCTATAACAAGGTCCTCGCCTACGAGGTGGGCGACGACTTTCTCACCCCCTTCTACAAGGCTTGGCGGGGCGAGCTGGAACCGTTCGTGGTGGTGGTGGAGGGATCGATTCCCAACGAGAACATCAGCGGCGACGGCTACTGGACCGGGCTGGGCGCCGACCCCGCCACTGGGCAACCCATCACGCTCAACGAGTGGATCGACCGGCTGGCGCCGAAAGCGACTGCGATGATCGCGGCGGGGACGTGCGCGGCGTACGGCGGCATCCACGCCATGGCCGGCAACCCCACTGGCTGCATGGGGCTCGCCGACTACCTGGGCTGGGACTACAAGTCGAAGGCCGGGCTGCCCATTGTCAACGTTCCCGGCTGTCCTGTCCAGCCTGACAACTTCATGGAGACCTTCCTCTACCTGCTCTATCAGGTGTCGGGGCTTGCCCCCATGATCCCGCTCGACGAGCAGCTCCGGCCGACCTGGCTCTTCGGCAAGACAGTGCATGAAGGCTGCGATCGGGCCGGCTACTACGAGCAGGGCGACTTCGCCACTGAATACGGCTCCCCCAAATGCATAGTGAAGCTCGGCTGCTGGGGTCCGGTGGTGAACTGCAACGTCACCAAGCGCGGTTGGATGGGCGGCATCGGCGGCTGCCCCAACGTGGGCGGCATCTGCATCGGCTGCACGATGCCCGGCTTCCCTGACAAGTTCATGCCGTTCATGGACGAGCCCCCGGGGGCCAAAGTGTCTTCGACGAGCGTCGGCATTTACGGCGGCCTGATGCGGGGGCTGCGCACCATGACCAACCGCACAGTGAACAAGGAACCGAAGTGGCGGCATAATCGCGGCGAATTGACCACCGGCTATCAGCCGCGCGCATACAACCAAGGGGGTTAAGTACAGAATGGCGATCCTCGAGAAGGAGCAGACGAAGAAGAGGTCTCTCGTTGAGATGTCCTGGGATCCGATCACGAGGATCGTTGGCAACCTCGGCATCTTCACCAAGATCGACTTCGACAACCGCGAGGTGGCCGAGTGCTACTCGACCTCATCTGTGTTTCGTGGCTACAGCATCTTCATGAAGGGCAAGGATCCGCGGGATGCCCACTTCATCACAAGTCGCATCTGCGGCATCTGCGGTGACAACCACGCCACCTGCTCGTGTTACGCGCAACAGATGGCGTACGGGGTCCGGCCGCCGGCCATCGCCGAGTGGATAGTGAACCTGGGCGAAGCTGCCGAGTACATGTTCGACCACAACATCTTCCAGGACAACCTGGTAGGGGTCGACTACTGCGAGAGGATGGTCAGGGAGACCAACCCCAAGGTCTGGGAGAAGGCCACCAAGACGCCGGCGCCACACGCTGACGCCCATGGCTTCCGGACGATCGCCGACATCATGACAGCCCTCACCCCTTTCACCGGCGAGTTCTACCGGGAGACTCTGGTCGTAAGCCGCTACACGCGCGAAATGTTCTGCCTCATGGAGGGCAGGCACGTTCACCCCTCCACGCTTTACCCCGGCGGCGTGGGCACCGTGCCGACCGTCCAGCTGTTCACCGACTACCTCGTTCGGTTGACCAAGTACGCCGAGTTCATGAAGAAGTGCGTGCCTCTGCATGACGACCTTTTGGACTTCTGGTACGACGCGCTGCCGGGCTATGAGAAGGTTGGTCAGCGGCGGATACTGATGGGCTCCTGGGGCTCCTTCCAGGACCCCGCCCACTGTGACTTCAGGTACGACCACATGTCGGATTGGGGCCGCAAGATGTTCGTGACCCCTGCCATCATCAAAGACGGCGAGCTTTTGACCACTGACCTGGTCGACATCAACCTCGGCATCCGGATCCTGCTCGGCAGCTCCTATTACGACGACTGGGAGAACGAGGAGACCTTCGTGCCGAAGGATCCGCTCGGCAACCCCGTTGACCAGCATCATCCCTGGAACCAGACGACGATCCCCCGGCCGCAGAAGCGGAACATGCAACCCGGCGGGAAGTATTCCTGGACGATGTCGCCGCGCTGGTACGACAAGGCCACCAAGGAGCACCTCGTCATCGACACGGGCGGCGGCCCGCTGCCGCGTCTTTGGGCAACTGCCAAGGCCGGCCTGGTCGACATCGGCTACATCAAGTCAACAGGTAACAGCGTCAAGATGTACCTGCCCAAGACGGCGCTCAAACCCGAAGCAGAGTTCGAGTGGAAGGTGCCGCAGTGGAGCAACGCGATCGAGCGTACGCGGGCTCGGACGTACTTCCAGGCGTATGCGTGCGCGGCCGCCTACCACTTCGTCGAGAAGGCCCTGGAGGAGCTGCACGCCGGCCACATCAAGACGTTCACGCCGTTTGAGGTGCCTGACGAGGCGATCGGCTGCGGCTTCCACGAGGCAGTCCGCGGCGTGCTCTCTCACCACCTCGTAATCCGCAAGGGGAAGATTGCCAACTACCACCCCTATCCGCCCACGTGCTGGAATGGCGGTGTGCGGGATCAGTGGGGTCAGCCGGGCCCGTACGAAGACTCCGTGCAGAACACGCCGATCTTCGAGGAAAACGGTCCCGACAACTTCAAAGGCATCGACATCATGCGAGCGGTCCGGAGCTTCGACCCGTGCCTGCCCTGCGGCGTGCACATGTACCTAGGTCCCGGCAAGGAGCTCCAGCTGCAGCACTCGCCGATGTTCGGTCACCAGGAATAGATGACCAGTAGTGGCCATCCTGCAGCGAAAGGAATTTGACCGCCGACTTCAGCAAACCGAGTCACTGATAAACGAAGTCGAGGCCCTCGCCGACGAGGAGGTGAAGGGGCGCGCCGTGGAGGCGATC
>JALZAW010000574.1 GCA_030948155.1 Candidatus Dormiibacterota bacterium
CCTGGTCAGCGGCGGCAACCGCGTCGATCTGAGCCAACTGGCCAGTGCGGCGGGCGGCAAGGTGGAGAGGGCGGACGCCGAGCAGGCTCGGAACGCCACCGGCTTTGCGATCGGCGGCGTGCCACCTTTTGGCCATGCCAGCCAGCTGCCTGTCTTTTTGGACCACGACCTTCTCCGCTACGACTTGGTCTGGGCAGCCGCCGGGCGGCCGGACGCGGTGTTCTCGATCACCCCTCAGCGGCTGCAGGGGCTGGCCCAGGCGACAGTGGTGAGCCTGGCCTGAGCCAGTCGCCCACGACGATTCTCTGCCGCGCCGACGCCATCCGATACTGAGAGGCAGTGCTCCCTTTCCGGCATCTCTACCTGCATATCCCGTTCTGCAAGCACAAGTGCGGTTACTGCGATTTCAACGCCTACGCCGGGATGGATCGACTGATGCCTGACTACGTGGACGCGCTGATCCAAGAGCTGGAAGCGGCTCGGGCGGAGCGAGACTTCGGCTCCCTACGAACTGTGTATGTGGGCGGGGGGACCCCCAGCCTCCTGCCGCCTTCGCTGATCAGCCGCCTGCTGGCTCGAGTGCGGGAGCTGTTCAGCGTCGAGGCTGATGCCGAGATCACCCTGGAGGCGAACCCCGCCTCCACCGACTCTGAGCGGCTGGCCGCCTGGCGGGCCGGCGGTGTCAACCGCCTGAGCCTGGGCGTGCAGGGCTTCGACGGCAGGGCCCTGGCGGTGCTCGAACGGCGCACGGATGGCGCGCTGGCCCGACACGCCTTCCGGCTGGCTCGCTCGGCGGGCTTCGAGAACGTCAGCCTGGACCTCATCTATGCAGTGCCCTTCCAGAATCGCGAGAGCTGGCTCGAGACCATCAGCCAGGCGGCGGCTCTGGCGCCTGACCACCTCTCCTGCTACTGCCTCAGCTTCGAGCCTGGCACTCTCCTGCACAAGCGGCGGTCGGCCGGCGTCCTGCCCGAGGTGGACGC
The DNA here is from genome assembly GCA_030948155.1 of Candidatus Dormiibacterota bacterium. Classification (GTDB taxonomy): domain Bacteria; phylum Chloroflexota; class Dormibacteria; order Dormibacterales; family Dormibacteraceae; genus Dormiibacter. Next base: position 984 of record JALZAW010000574.1, read on the forward strand.
CGACTTCCAGTGGGAACTGCTCGACGCCGGCGATCGAGTCCTGAGCCGCTCGGGCTTCGAGCGCTATGAGGTCTCCTCCTGGGCTCAGCCGGGCCGCCGGTCTCGCCACAACCACGCCTACTGGGAGTGCCGCCCCGTCTACGGCGCCGGAGCCGGCGCCCACTCCTACGCGAGCGATGGTGATCGGGCCTGGCGCTGGTGGAACGTCGCCCGGCCGCGCGAATATCTGGCCGCCGTGAAGGCCGGCAACGCGGTGGCGGACTCGGAGGAGCTGGCTCCCCGCCTGGCGGCCGCCGAACGCGTCATGCTCGGCCTGCGCACAACTGCTGGGTTGGTGCCCCCGTCAGGGTTCGACGCCGAGCTGGCCGAGCTGGCCAGAGCCGGCTTGGTCGGCACAGCAGAGGGCGGCGTCTGGGCACCCACCCGGCGCGGCCTGGACCTCCACAACCAGATAGCGCTGGCCGTGCTCTGAAGCCGACGGCACTATAGAAGGAAAGCTGTTCAGCTCTTTCAGCAGTGGCTTAGGCTGCGCGGTCGCTGGCGCTGTGAAGCCTCAGATGCCGAGCTGGAGAGACGTTGTGGACGATCGCTGCCGCCAGCAGGGCGGAGCCGCCCCCGAGGGCCAGGAAAAGCCAGGTCCACCAGCTCAGCGCCGGCTGCCACTGGGGGTTCAGCATGAACAACCAGGGGCCAGATGTGCCTGTCGCGTAGCGGCGGCTGTTGACCAGCCAGGCGCCCATCTGCACCAGGACAGTGGTGGCGGCGACCGCCAGGGGCAGCCATACCCTCAAACGGACTGGCAGACGTCCGCGGTTGGCGTACACGACTTCGCCGCAGGCGATCGGCAGCAAGACTCCGAGGGGTAACGCATAGCGGCCCTGGCCGGCCACGCCCAGCGGGAGGTTGAAGATCCCCGTGGTCACAACTATGGCAGCCAGGTCAGCGATCAGCAGACCGATCAGCGCCAGTCTCTGGCGCCACGTGGCTAGGACGAGCGCCAGCCCGCCGAAGCCAGCCACTGCCAGAAGCCAGAGGCCCGTCAACGGCTCGGGCAGCGTGACGTCGAGCCAGCCGAAGCCGCCGATCTGCTGCGGCGCCAGCCAGCGCAGCTGCTGGGAGGCCGTGGCCATCCCCTTCGCGGCCTCACCTAGCGTGAGACCTGCGCCCTCGTTTATCCAGACGCCCCAGGCGAGCGCCAGAGCCAG
>JALZAW010000098.1 GCA_030948155.1 Candidatus Dormiibacterota bacterium
GTGCCGCGCCGCGGCGAGGCGGAGCGATCAGAGCCTGGGGAATCTCCTGCAAGAACCGGCTCGGGAAGCCTGGCTGGGCCTGCCCGTAGAGGTGGCGTCGGAAGGCGCAGGTCAGGTAGAGGCGGTCGCGCGCTCGCGTGATGCCCACGTAGCACAGGCGTCGCTCCTCAGGCATCTCCTTCGCGTCCTCCACCGCCCGGCGATGGGGCAGCAGATTCTCCTCCAAGCCGGCCAGAAAGACAACGGGAAACTCCAGCCCCTTCACCATGTGAAGCGTGATCAGGGTCACCCCCTCTTCGTCCTCGGCGTAGGCGTCCACGTCAGAGCGCAGCGTGATCTCGGTCAAAAAGAGCTCCAACGCTTCAGCCCGGTCGGCGTGAGTGTCGAACTCCTCGGCCAGACCGCGCAGCTCGCGCAGATTCTCGAGCCGAGCGTCACCCTGCGGCGTGCCGTCCTGGTAATGGCCGGCCAGGCCCGTCACGTCGATGACCTGGTCGATGACCTCGCTTGGCGCCAGCGCACCAACTGTCGCGCGGAGCGACTCGAGCTGGGCTCGGAACTGGGCCAGCGGCGCTAAGGCCGCCTTGGGCAGGCCAGCTACGGCCGTCGGTGCCGCCAGCACGTCAAGCAGCGAGCGCTCCTGCTCCCGGGCTGCGCTGATGACCGCCTCGACACTGACCGGTCCGACCTTCCGCCGCGGGACATTCACGACGCGGGCGAAACTGACGGCGTCAGCCGGATTCTGGAGCAGCCGTAAGTACGCCAGCAGGTCCTTGACCTCCCGGCGCTCCCAGAAGCGCACACCGCCCACCAGCCGGTAGGGGACGCGGCGGCGGCCGAAGACGTCCTCGAAGGCGCGTGACTGCGCGTTGACGCGATAGAGGACAGCGAAATCGCCGTAGCGGCGGCCCTCCTTCCGGCGCAGACGCTCCACCTCGTCCACGACGAACTCAGCCTCCTCCACCTCGTTGTAGAGCTGGGCCGCGTTGACCCGTTCGCCGCCTATCCGGTCGGTCCAGAGCCTCTTGGGCGCCCGCTCTGAGTTGTGCCGGATGACGTGGTGGGCGGCGTCCAGGATCGGCTGAGTGGACCGGTAGTTCTGCTCCAACCGGACCACTTTGGCCTCCGGGTAGTCCTTTTGGAAGTCCAGGATGTTGCGAATGTCAGCGCCGCGCCAGCCATAGATCGACTGATCGTCGTCACCCACGACCGCCAGGTTGCGATGTTCAGCTGCCAGCAGGTTGACAAGCACATACTGCGCTCGGTTGGTGTCCTGATACTCGTCCACCAGCACGTAGCGGAAGCGATCCTGCCAGTGCCGGAGCGCCTCGTCATCAGCCTGGAGGAGCCGCACAGGCCGGGCCAGCAGGTCGTCGAAGTCCAACCCACCGGAGCGGCGGAGCAGATCGTCGTAGCGCTCGAAGCAGCGGCGGACTATCTCGTCGTTGTAGCTGCGGTTGGGATAGGTCTCGGGCGTTTGCAGCTCGTTCTTGGCCTGCGAGATCAGAGCCCGGATGAGCGCCGGCGGGTTCCGTTTCGGGTCCAGCTTCAGCTCGTCCATCACCCGCTTCAGCGCCGCCCGACTGTCGTCCTCATCGAAGATGGTGAAGCTGCGGCTGAGGCCGATCTTGTCAGCATCCCGCCGAAGCATCTTGACGGCCGTGGAGTGAAAGGTGCCCACCCACATGTCGCCGGCCCCGTTGACAAGCCGGCCGACTCGCTGCCGCATCTCCCGGGCCGCCTTGTTGGTGAAGGTGACGGCGAGGAGCCGGTCGGGCCAGACCTTCCGCTGGGCTATGAGGTTGGCGATCCGGGTGGTCAAAACGCGGGTCTTCCCGCTGCCGGCGCCGGCAAAGATCAGAAGCGGGCCGTCCAGGTACTCGACGGCTTCCCGCTGAGCTTCGTTCAGCCCGGCTATCAGCTCCTCCAGAGCGGCAGGCAGAAGCTCGGTCGAAGGCATCGGGTGAAGTCAGTCTAGAGGTGGCCGGGGAACCCAGCCCCGAAAGACTGGGCGGCCAACGGGGTCAGATCCAAGGAGCCGACGAGCACCGCCGTCAGCGTATTCGGAATACGCGGCGAGGAGCGCAGAACCGGGGTCCCCGCGAAATCACATTTAGTGGGGTGGTAGAAGGCGATGCCGGGGATGGCCCGCATGGGCGCCCAAGATCCTGAGGGCTTTTCGCCGGACTTCCAGTTGCCGCTCCCGCGCCGACCCAGCGCTGAGCCTGACGAGTACAAGACTGCCAAACCTAACCAAACCTCCCTATTCTTCTCAGCGTGAACGCCATGAACGTTCTGCTGCCCTCCCTCTCCAGCGCAGTCAGCTTTGTCTTTGCGGCACTCGTCCTTCAGCAGTGGCGCCGCCGCCGGCGCGCCTTTCAATTGGTCTGGGCCGTGGGCCTGCTCTGGTATGGCATCTCCGCGGGCACCGAGGCCCTGGGCAGCGCCTTCGGCTGGAATCCGCTCCTCTACCGGCTCTGGTATCTGATCGGCGCGCTCTACGTCGCCGCCTACCTCGGCGCGGGGACGGTCTACCTCCTGAGTAAGACCCGCTTCGGCTATGTGGCGGCTGTCTCCGTCCTGATCGGCGGCCTTTTGATGCTCGCCTTCTCCCCGCTCTACCCCGGCTCGGGACCAACCGCCTGGGTGGCTTTTGCCGGCGCCGCTGTGACAGCTTTGGCGATGGTTTGGGCCACGCCGCGGGGGCTGTCTGGCCATGTGCTCATGCTGTTCCTGCTGGCTGCCTCGATCGCGGGGGCAGCATTGGTCCTGACGGTGCCGCTCAGCGGCCCGGGCTTTGCTGTTGACCCCCACAACCACGTCCCGGTGGGATCGGCCTTCCCGCCGGCGGTGCGAGTAGTGACCGGGCCCTTCAACATCCTGGGCGTTCTCTGTCTTGTGCTCGGCGCCAAGTTCTCGTTCTACATCTACATGCCCAAGCACAAAGTGCTCAGAGCTCGGCCGCTGCCACCGGTGGTAAGGCAGATGTACGGCTTCGTGGCTGTGCTGGTCAACCTCTTCGCCTCGCTCCCGAAAGCAGTCCCGGCCATCGTGCGCGGGCAGGTCAACTCGCGTGTCCCGGCCACGCTGTGCATCGCCCTGGGCGCTGCCGTTCCGGGCATCACGAGTGGGCTCGACCGCTTTGGCATCACGTGGTCGTTCTTCCTGGGCGAGTTCCTTGGCGTCGTGCTCATCTTCCTGGGCTTTCTGGTCAGCGAGGACGTCTTCGCTCGCCGCTCGGCCGCCCCTGCCCCAGCCGGCAAGTGGCAGCCGGCCGCCTCGCCTGCCGACTAGCCCCTCGACCGCTGGCGGCGCCTTCAGGAGGGCCGGGCCAACCTCGTAAGGAACTCGAAAGGTGAGGAGTGCGAGGATTGGCCCGTGACTGAGCCACGGCGACTCTCCCCTGACGCCCGGGATAGGGCATTACGAAGACTGCGCCGCCTCACCGTGAGTACAGTGGTCGGCGCCCTTGCGGCCACCATCGGCCTCGGGACGCTGGCCGCGGCCACCTACTCAGGTACCAGCAAGGCCACCGTGACTCCCAACGGAGCGGCTCCGGCACAGCCGGGCGCCAACCCGACTCCTCAACCGACCGACTCCAGCTCGCCGACGTCCGACCCCCCTCAGCCGAGCAGCGGGAGCCTGCAGCCGACTCCTCAGCCGCCGGCGAGTGGCTCCTCAGGCAGCGGCCACGCCACCACCGGAGGCTCCCGGTGAGCGTCACCCCGCGCAGCTGGCGAGCGCTGGGCTCGAACGTCCTGCTGGTGGTCACGTACGCCGAAGCCGCCGAGCCCGCGGCACTGGCGGTGAGAGAGGTGCTGGCGGCTGTCGACGCCAGTTACAGCAGGTTCCGAACGGACAGCGAATTGAGCCGGCTCAACGCCCAGGCGGGCAGGCAGATCCGCGTCAGCCCGTTGCTCGCGCAGGCGATCGGCGAAGCGCTCCGCGGCAGCCGGCTGAGCGGGGGCGCAGTCGATCCCACAGTCGGTCGGGCGATTCGCCGGATCGGCTACGAGCGGGACTTCTCGCTCATCGCCGAGCAACGAGGTTCCCTGAGGCTGACAGCTGAGCGGATCCCAGGCTGGCAGCTGGTGGAGCTCGAACCGATCTCGCGACTGGTGTCGATGCCGAAGGGGGTGGAGCTCGATCTGGGCTCCACTGGCAAGGCGCTGGCCGCCGACCTGGCCGCGGCGGCGGCGATGAAGGCAGCCGGCCGCGGGGGCATTCTGCTCAGCCTCGGCGGAGACATCGCGGTCGCCGGTGAACCGCCGAAGGGCGGCTGGCGGGTGCTGGTAGCGGAGGACTCAGCCGTCCCTCCCGACGGCGAGGGCCCGACGATCAGGATCACTTCCGGTGGGCTGGCCACCTCAAGCATCACGGTGCGTCGCTGGCAGCGTGGCAGCGAAGAGATGCACCACATAGTGGATCCGGGCACCGGCCTCCCGGCACGCGGCCTGTGGCGGACTGTCACAGTCGCCGCCGCCACCTGCGTTGACGCCAACATCGCGGCCACAGCTTCTGTCGTCAGGGGTGAGCAGGCGCTGGAGTGGCTCGAGGCGACCGGCCTGGACGCTCGACTCGTAGCCATCGACGGCCGGGTAGCATACGGCGGCCGCTGGCCGGCGGACTCGAGCTCCCGCCCGGTCAAGCCGGCCCTCCGATCCGGTGAACAACTTCATGGCTAGGAAGACCAAATGACCGATTCGGTGCTCTGGTATGCGGCACGCGGCGCGGGGGCGGTCTCCCTCCTGCTCCTGACAGGCGTGGTGACCTTGGGCGTTCTTGCCGCTCTACGCTGGCGGGCGAGCGCGTGGCCCCGATTTCTCACTGTCGCCTTCCATCGCAACCTGGCGCTGCTTTCAGTCACCTTCCTCGGCCTGCACATCGTCACTGCAGTGGTGGACCCGTACACGTCCCTGGGCTGGAGTGCGGCGCTGATCCCTTTCTCGTCGTTCTACAGGACCTTTTGGCTGGGCCTGGGCGCGATCGCCGTTGACCTCTTGCTGGCCGCTTTGCTGACCAGCCTGATTCGTCGTGTGATAGGACACCGGACCTGGCGGCTCATTCACTGGGTGGCTTACGCCTGCTGGCCGCTCGCCTTCGCGCACGGGCTGGGCACCGGCTCCGACAGCTTCAGTCCGTGGCTTTTGACTGTCGAGCTGGCCTGCCTGGGCGCGGTTCTGCTGGCGGTTGCCCTGCGCCTCTTTCTGCAGCCAGCCCCGCCGGCGCCCGCGACGGCGGACGTCTCGATCCCCGACTGGGCGGACCTCGCTGACGCCAGCGCCGCCGGCAGCAATCAGCGACGTTGACGTTGCAACCTTATCCCGGGTTGCTGGACGGTCCACCGTTTACAGCCGGCGCTGAGAGCCTCGCGGCACACCAGGGCCGCCTGGGCTCACTGCCCACCGGACCGGACCGGCTGGGGCTGATCGAAAGGCTGGAGGCCAGCGGCCTCCAGGGCCGGGGTGGCGCCGGATTCCCGGTTGGGCGCAAGTGGCGCTCGGTGGCTGAGCGGTCCCGCGGCCGTGCGGTGGTGCTGGCCAACGGCGCCGAGGGCGAACCGCTGAGTGCCAAGGACCGCACTTTGATGGCAGCCCGCCCGCACCTCATCCTCGACGGCGCGGGGCTGGCCGCCGATGCGGTCGGAGCGGACAAAATAGTTCTTTACGTCGGCCAGGAGCATCGCACCGCCGCCGCAGCTCTCGAGCACGCCCTGGAGGAGCGCAGCCGCGAGTTCGGTCGCAGGGCTCGCCTGGTCAGGGCACCTCTCGGGTACGTGAGCGGTGAGGAGACAGCAGCCGTCCACTATGTGAACGAGGCCGACGCCCGGCCGACCTCCACCCCACCGCGGCCGTTCGAAAGCGGCGTCAGCGGCCGCACCACGCTGGTTCAGAACGTGGAGAGCCTGGCCCTGACGGCACTCATCGCTCGCTTTGGCGATGGCTGGTATCGGGCGGCCGGGCGGGGGGCCACGGCAGGATCGGCCCTGGTGACTGTCTCCGGTCCTCTCCCCTATCCGGGGGTTCGCGAGATCGGGCTCGGCACCACTGTCGGCGAGGTAGCCGCCGCGGCCGGACAGCTCAGGGAGCCGGTGGAGGCGGTTCTGTTGGGTGGCTATTTCGGTGCCTGGGCGCCGATCGAGGAAGCCTGGCGTGCCCCGCTCGATCCGGCCGCCATGCGCGCCGCCGGCCTTGCCTTCGGCTGCGGCGTGGTGGCGTTCCTCCCCGGGGCAGTCTGCGGGGTTACTGCCACCGCCCGAATCCTTCGCTACCTGGCTGCGGCCAGCTCAGGTCAGTGCGGGCCCTGCGTCTTCGGACTGGCAGCCGTGGCCGACGCCACTGCCAGGCTGGCCGGGGGCACGGCGCTTCCTGATGACCTGGACCGGCTCAACCGCTGGTGCGGGCAGCTGGCAGGACGCGGAGCCTGCCGGCATCCGGACGGCGCCGGCGGACTGCTGCAAAGCGCTCTACGGGTGTTCGGCGCGGAGTTTGCCGTCCATCAGCGGCATCGGCGCTGCAAGCACGGCCCCCTAAGGCGAGAGGCCGCCTGAAATTGCCGGATGTCATCAGCGTCGACCGAATCCGTTGCGAAGGGCACGGTCTCTGTGCTGAGCTTCTGCCCGAGCTGATCGAGCTCGACGACTGGGGCTACCCGCTGCTCCGACCGGATCCTGTTCCCTCTCACCTGCGCGAGCACGCCAACCGAGCGGTGGCCGCCTGTCCTGTGCAGGCTCTGCGGCTCCAGGGTGGCGTGGGAACAGCCGGACCCGGACGGAGGTCCTGAGGACATGCGAGTTCTCGTCGCCGAGGATGACCCCGGGCTGCGGGAGGTCCTGGTGGAGGGGCTGCAGGAGGCCGGCTACCGGGTGGACGCCGTTCAGAGCGGTGACGACGCCGTAGAACAGCTGAAGTTCTACGACTATGACGTGGTGGTGCTGGACTGGCGCATGCCCGGGCTCCCGGGCGTCGAGGTGGTGACCTGGCTCAGGCGGCACCAGCGCCCCACCGGCATCCTGATGTTGACGGCGCGAGACACGGCAGCGGATCGCATCTCCGGCCTCGACGCGGGCGCCGACGACTACCTGGTCAAGCCGTTCGACTTCGGTGAGCTGGTAGCGCGGATCCGAGCGCTCCAGCGGCGGCCGCGGGGGATCGACGGGGCCCAAGTGGTGCGGGGGCGCCTATCACTAGATCCTGCTCGCCGGCAGGTGAGGCTGGCCACCGGGCCCCCGCTCAACCTGACGCTCACCGAGTACAACATTCTGGAACTGCTCATGCGACGCTACCCGGCTGTGGTAACCCGCAAGCTGATTGCTGAACACGCCTGGCAGGACGAGACGGAGCCGCTGGGCTCGAACGCCATCGACGTCCAGCTCAGCCGGATGCGGGGGAAACTTTCCGAGGCAGGGGTCCGCATAGTGACAGTGAGGGGCGCCGGCTATCGGCTGGAGGAGGCATGAAACCGCTGCGCTCTCTACGCCTCTCGCGGGTGTCGGTCCTGTCTGCCCGGGTCGCGCTCATAACCACAGCGATAGTGGCATTGGTTTACCTAGGCATCGCGGCGGGAGTGGTGCTGATAGTGCAGCGCAACCTGACAGCGCAGGTCGACCAGCAGCTGCAGGGGTCGCTGGCCCACCTCGCCACTGAGCCCCGCGGCGACCAAGGTGGATTCCGTCCCTCGGCGGGCATTCCGCCCGGAGGTGACCGTTACGGACCTCCTGTGCTCACTTGGACGATTCACAGCGACGGCACAGTCACCAGCTCCGATGCGACAGCGGACCTGCCCGGTCAGTACAGGGGCGTGCGGGATCCCCAGACGATAACTGTTGGCGCATCGTCAATTCGCATCGCAGGCACCTCGATCGGAGCTGACTACGTCGTCACGGGGATGTCCATGAGCGGTGTTGACCAAGCCACCAGTGAGCTGATCCTGGCGGAGGCGATTGTGGGACCGATCTTGCTCCTGGCGATCTTTCTCGGCGCACTGACCATCGGCCGCCGCGTGGGCGCACCTATCGAGATGGCGCGTCGCCGGCAGATGGAGTTCACGGCTGATGCGTCTCACGAGCTGCGCACGCCGCTTTCCGTCATCGAGGCCACCACTACGCTGGCGCTCTCCCGCGACCGAGATCCGGGGTGGTATCGCACGGGCTTTGAACGCGTCCACGTCGAGAGCCAGCGGATCCGGCACCTGGTGGAAGATCTGCTCTGGCTGGCTCGCTTCGACGCCACCCGCGGCCAGCCGAGTGCCGAACCGGTTGACATCGGCGTGCTCGCCGAGCAGGCAATTACTCGCTTCTCGGCCCGGGCC
>JALZAW010000575.1 GCA_030948155.1 Candidatus Dormiibacterota bacterium
ACATTGACGTGCTGACTGTCGGGCAGTACCTGCGACCAACTACCAAACACGCGGCAGTGGTCCGCTACTACGAGCCCAGCGAGTTCCTGGAGCTGAAAGAGGAGGCAGTCGCCCTTGGCTTCGAGCACGTGGAGTCAGGAGCCCTGGTGCGGTCTTCCTATCACGCCGATGAGCAGATCCCAGGCCGTCGTAAGAGTCTGCTGGCTGGGTAGGGTCCCCTACCGGGACGGCTGGGACCTCCAGCGCGCTCTCGTCGAGGGTGTCAAGGCAGACCGGGAGCCTGACACCCTGCTGCTGCTGGAGCATCCGGCTGTCTTCACTGTCGGCCGGCGGGGCGACGGCTCGACTCTGCTCTGGAACGCAGACGAGTGCGCCAGGCGCGGAGTCGAGGTGGTCTGGAGCGACCGTGGCGGCGACGCCACCTACCACGGGCCTGGGCAGCTGGTCGGCTATCCCATCCTGAACCTGCCGCGGTTGGGCAGCGACATACTGCGCCACATCCGCGGGCTGGAGCGGAGCCTGATCGCTTATCTGGCCAGCCTTGGGTTGGCTTCAGAACCCGGCGGCAAGGGCTTGACAGGCGTTTGGTCGCGGGGGGCGACACTGCCAAGCCCAGCCAAGGTTGCTGCCATCGGCGTGAAGCTCAACCAGCGGGTGGTCAGCCATGGCTTCGCCCTCAATCTGACCAGCGATCTCGATACCTTCAACTCGGGCATAGTGCCCTGCGGCCTGAGCGGCAAGCGCGCCACGTCGCTGCTCGAACTGGGCGGCCCTCGACTTGCCGTTCAGGAAGCGGCTCACGGTTACGCGCCGTTCTTTGCAGCGGAGTTCGGGGTTGCCCTAAGCTGGTCGGTGCCCGACGCACCGCCTGAGCCGTTTGCCGGAGCTGGTCGCAGAAGAGCTGACGTCACCTTTAGAACCGCTGGCGGTGCTGACTGACCGATAGTGGTGCGGCCGGGAACCCGGCGGAGGGATTGGGCGCCCAAGACCAGGGCCGACTTTTTTGCGGCACCTCTAGCTCTTCACACTCTTGGCGCGCAGGCGGCGCACTCCTATGATCGGCGGGAACATGCCAAGCCAACCGCTAGCGTCGCTCTCTGCGGCCCTGCTCGTAATGGCATGGAACACGCCCCGCTGGGTGCAGATGCCCGGCGCTTTCCGGCCGCTGCAGCGCGCGGTTCTCCACTTCATCAACGAGCACACCGCCGTCGGCCTCTATCTGGTCATCTTCGCGGAAGAGCTGGGCATCCCGCTGCCGGTGCCAGGCGACGTTGCCATAGCGTGGGGCGGCTATTTGACGACGACAGGAAACATGGCCTTCCCGCTTGCCTTCCTGGCGGTCGTCGCCGGCGCCGTCACTGGCAGCTTCTGCCTCTATCAATTGAGCCGACGCTTCGGCCGGCCGTTCATCCTGCGGATGTTCAAGCTCCTCGGGATCGACGCTGAGCGGTTGAATCGGGCGGAGAAGGCTTTCTCACGCTGGGGCCCCTGGGCCATCATCTTCGGCCGGCACATTCCCGGGCTGCGCATAATGCTTTCGGCGTTTGCCGGCATTGTGGAGGTGCCACCGCTGACGTTCGTCCTATCGGTTTTCGTGTCGTCCCTGGCCTGGGCGACTATCTTCCTCCTCCTCGGTAGGCTGCTAGGTCGCCGCGTGGTGCTGCTGTTTCGGCTCCTGCCGCCGAACCTGCTGCCGCTGGCAGTGCTGCTGATTGTGCTGGTCGCTGTCGCTTACGCTGCGCACGAGCGAGGTCTGCTGCGGAAAGCGGCGCGACGCTGGAGCTAATTGCCAACTCCGCACTGAAACTGCCTATTCGCCCGTTTGAGAGGCGCGAAATGTGATATCATTCCTGTCATGTCGAAGTCAGAGAAGATGGAGCTGGTACCGCTCGACTCGGTAGCCACCGAGACCGATATCGAGATCCTGCCGGACTTCCCCGCTCAGGTGGATGGACGAGAGGTCTGGGTCACAGCGGTTCTGGAGCGAACAGCGGTTATCGAGCCCGCCCCCGGAGAGCCGAAGCTGCTGGTCAACCGCCACCGCTGCCTGGTTGATCCCAAGCGCTTGCGCTTTGGAGTCCTGGCCGCTCGGCATGCCGCCAAGAGGGGCCGCGAAGCCGCCAGACGGAATCGAGCCGCGGGGAAAAGCGCAGCCTGACACTCGGACCATAAAGCTTG
>JALZAW010000099.1 GCA_030948155.1 Candidatus Dormiibacterota bacterium
TGGCGGAACTTGGTTTCGACGGTTACGGCATCGGTGACTGCCTGGGCGAGTCGAAATCCGACTGGTACAGCGTTGTCGATCTGGTCTGCCCGCTGCTGCCGGAGGCGCGCCCTCGCCACCTGCTTGGAGTGGGCGAGCCCGACGATCTGGTGGAAGGCGCGCTGCGGGGCATCGACAGCTTCGACTGCGCCATGCCGAGCCGCATCGCCCGCCACGGCCAGGCGCTCCACCTTGGACTGCCGCGGAACCGCCTGGACCTGGCCAAGGCCGATTCGAAGCTGGACGATCGGCCGATCGAGGAGGGCTGTCCCTGTTCAGCCTGCAGGCGCTTCAGCCGCGCGTACCTGAATCACTTGGTGAGAGCCAAGGAGATCCTCGGCCTCTCCCTTCTGACCGAACACAACCTCGCTTTCACAAACCGGCTGATGAGGCGCATTCGGGAGGCGATCAGCGCCGGCCGCCTGGCCGAGCTGCGGGCGGAGGTCCGAGCGGGCGCCGCCGCTTAGGCGGGTCCTGGCAGCCGGACCAAGGCCGCTTGATTTCACTCCGCAGCGCGAACTTTAGACGACCGGGACCAGGGAGACAAGGTTGCGCAGCAGCCCCAGGCGTCCTATCTCCTGGCGGGTGATGCGCTCGCAGATCTGAAACAGGGTGAGCTCTCCGTCGCGGGAGTCGATGAAGCCTCGGCGCCAATCGCCCGGGGACATCCCCCGGAGCAGGTCGATGGTTCGCCGGCGCACGCGGGCGAACGTCTCCAGCAGCTCAGCCGGCGGCGGGCTGACGTCCGGCTCCGGCGTGGCGCGGAGCGTCTCGCTGAGCGGGATCTCCCGCTGCTCGGGCGTGAGGTAGGCGTGCCGCAGGAGCCCGTCGACGGCGATGCCTGCCTGACAGAGGGATGTGACCGCCTCCCTTGCGGTGGGCAGGGCAGGAGCATGCCTGTAGCCCAAACGCGGCTCGTCGAGCCCGGCGACCAGGTCGCGAGCCCGATCGGCAACCGTGCTCATGACCACGAGCAGATCCTCACTGGATCCCATCTCATCAGGCATTCCAAACAGCGTAGTCAGTGACGCTGGCCGCGAGCCGGGGAGCACTCGCTTTTCCTAGCCGACCCTTTCGAGGAGCACCAAGGGAATCTCGCGATTGGTCAGCGCCTGCTGCTGCTCGAGCCAGGAGACGGCCGCCGCGACCTGCGCCCGCTCCGCCGGCTTCGCCGTCCTCGCACGGACTTGGAGCCTGTCCGGACCGACCTCGACGGTGGCAGTGGGATTCGCGAGGAGGTTTTGGTACCAGGCCGGATGCGACGTGGCCCCATTGTCAGAGGCGATCACGACGTAGCTGTCGGCGTGCCGGCCGTAGCCGAGGACCACCGTTCGGGGCTGCCCGCTGCGGGCACCTGTCGAAGTGAGGAGCAAAAGCGTGCTTTTGGCCAGCGGACCGCTGAGTCGGCCGCCGTTGGCCCTGTACTCTTCGATCACCTGGCGGTTGAACTCTCGCATGTCGGGTGGCATCTGCATGATCGTCTCAGCTTCGCTCATCTCCCTGCTCCCCGCCTGGCAAGCGAGGGATGGCCTCGGGTTGGGCCGGGCGCTGAGGCATACTCAAGGAAGTGGCCACCGCGATCCAAACTGAGCAGACCACTTGCGACAGGTGTCAGAGTCCCCTGGCAGCCGGCGCGGCTTACTGCGACAAGTGTGGCGAGCGGACGCGGAAGGCCAAGCGCTTGGTTCGGCTGTCGCTGCGGATCGAGATAGTCTTCTTCGTACTGATCACGTTGATAGTGATGAGCTTCGCAGGAGTCTTCTACTTCCAGAAATAGCTTCCCCGGCCGGTCGGCGCTGATTGAGCCGAGCACGCCGGCGGCGCCTCTCAGTCTTGGACCAGGAGCAGGGCGAAGCCGTCATAACCCTTCACTCCCACCGTCTGCAGGGCGGTCGCGGAAAGCCTGGGCTCGGTGGGCAGGAAGTCGAAGACACGACGCATCCCTAAGACGTTCTCATCCCTCGTCGTGGGATCGGCGAGCGCGCCGTCCCGAACCACGTTGTCAAGCACTATCACCGAGCCGGGTCGGCTGAGCCGAAGAGCCCAGCGCACGTACTCCAGCGAGTTCGCCTTGTCAGCATCAATGAAGAAGAGGTCGAACGGCTCCTGCGCCCGATCCTTGAGGCGGGGAAGTGATTCCAGCGCAGCGCCGACAATGATCTCTACCCGGTCTGCGAGTTCGGCGCGGGCGATGTTCGCGCGAGCGACCTCGGCAAAGGCCGGCTCTGCTTCGAGCGTGACGAGCTTCCCATCGGCGGGCAGCGCACGGGCCAGCCAGATAGCGCTGTAGCCACCGAGGGTACCCAGCTCCAAGATGCGGCGAGCCTGGCGGATGCGAGCCAGGAGGTGCAGGAACTTGCCCTGGGCCGGCGAGACGGCGATCTCCGGCAGCCCGGCTGCGGCGGCGGAGCGCAGCGCCTCCTCGAGCGCCGGATCGGCAGGCAGCAGGCGTTGGCCGAGGTACTCGTCGACCGCCTGCCAGGCGTCAAGCTTGGTGGCCATGCTGGCAGCCTACCCGCGGCTCAGGACCGGCCTTGGCCGTCTCCTGGGTCACACCCCACGGCTCGAATTGTTTGGGTCTCACAGACAGGCCCGAATTCAGCGCCGGTAGAGCACCCTGTCGTTCATGTCGTCCTTGTTGAGCCGCTTGGCCAGATGAAGGCCCTCGAGCAGGAACTCCAAAGCCGAAGCGCGCACCTCCGGCCGGTCGGGCAGCTGCAGCCTGCGCAGCGCGGGGGCAAGCTCAGAGGGGGAACCGAACGCCCGCCCGTAAGAGGCGGCTGGCAGGCTCTCACCCACCTCGATCACCTGTCCCTCGTCGAACCTGCCGACCAGCGACTCGAACTGGCTGGGAGCGAAGTGCCGGCCGAACACGGCTGCCACCGCGCCGCGCCGGATGCGCTCCAGCACCTGCTCTTCCTTGCCTTCGTCGAGGGCCTCGATCTCGACCCTGCCGGCGGTGGAGGGGACGAGGTAGGCCAGGTCCGAGATCCTGGGCACCGCCAGTTCCTCGCCTAGCCGCGCGGCGCGCCGAATGGCGTTGGCGCTCAGACTCTCGTAGTTGCCGATCGACATGCGGACCGACACGCCTGACGACTGCGAGATGTGCGGGCTGCGCCGGGCGAGATGGGTCATCTCCGCCACTATCTCCTTCATGAAGCCGGGAACCAGCACCTCGACGCCAGCTGGTGGCGCCGAGCCCTCGGCTTCCATGATGGCCACCTCCTCCTCGATGGCCAGGGGATAGTGGGTGCGGATCTGGGAGCCGAAGCGGTCCTTCAGCGGCGTGATGATCCTGCCCCGCGAGGTGTAGTCCTCGGGGTTGGCACTGGCCACCACCACCAAATCCAGCGGCATCCGCACCCGGTAGCCGCGAATCTGGACGTCCTTCTCTTCCATGATGTTGAGCAGGCCGACCTGGATCCGCTCAGCCAGGTCAGGCAGCTCGTTGATGCCGAAGATGCCTCGATGGCAGCGGGGGATCAGCCCGTAGTGGATGGTGAGCTCATCTGACAGGTAGCGGCCCTCAGCCACCTTGATGGGGTCAACCTCGCCGATCAGGTCGGCGATCGAGATGTCGGGCGTGGCCAGCTTCTCGCCATAGCGATCGCTGCGGCCCAGCCAAGCCACAGGGGTGGCCTCGCCGCGCTCCTGGACCAGATCCCGGCAGCGCCTGCAGATCGGGTCATAGGGGTGATCGTTGATCTCGCAGCCGGCGATGACAGGCGTCTTCTCGTCCAGTAGCTCGACCAATGAGCGCATGATCCGGCTCTTGGCCTGTCCCCGCTCGCCGAGCAGGATCATGTCGTGTCCCGCAATCAGGGCGTTGGCCAGTTGAGGCAGCACGGTGTGGTCGTAGCCCACGATCCCGGGCAGCCGCGCCTCGCCGGAGCGGAGCCGGGAGAGCAGATTCCGGCGCAGCTCGTCCCTCACGCTCTCGCGCGCATGCCCGCTCTTGCGCAGTGCGGCCAGGGTGGCGGGCTGGAGCACCGAAGTCACGGTTCTGCTGACTATAAACTGCTGACCCCGTGACCCCGCCCACCCCTCTGCGCGATCTCTACGAGGGGGCCCGAGCCACCGGTAAGCCTCTGATCGGGGGCCACCGCGGGAACCCCGCCGACGAGCCTGAGAACACCCTCGCGTCGTTCCGATCGGCTCTGGATTTGGGCGTCGACATGATCGAATGCGACGTCCACCTGTCCTCGGACAGCGAACTGGTGGTGATCCACGACCACACGCTCGACCGCACCACCAACGGCAGCGGTCTGGTGGTTCAGCACACTCTGGCTGAGCTGCGCGAGCTGGACGCCGGCCGCGGCGAGCGCTTGCCACTGCTGCGGGAGGTGCTGGAGCTGGTGAGCGGTAGGGCGGGGCTGTGCATCGAGCTGAAGCAGATTCCGATAGCCTATCCCGGCCTGGAGGGGCGCCTGCTCGGACTCCTCCGCGAGCATCAGCTCCTGGCGCAGACAGCTGTCATCAGCTTCCTGCATAGCTCTGTCAGGCACCTGAAGGAGCTTGAACCAGCCCTCCAGGTGGGCATCCTGGAGGGCGCCAGACCGATCGACCCGGTCGGCCTGATGCGGGGAGCGTTGGCCGATATCTACGCCCCCCACTACGGCGCCATGGATCCTGACCTGGTGCAGGCAGTCCATGCCGCGGGCGGCTCAGTCGGCGTCTGGACCGTCGACGACGAGCAGGCGGTGGCGTGGTGCCGAGCCTGCCGGCCGGACTCGGTCTTCACCAACCGGCCGCGCGAGATCCTCCAGGCACTGCTGCCCTAGTCGAGCCGGCGGCGCGGATGGTCATCCGTCGCGCTCGGCGGCGTCTGTCTTGGTGTTCATAACCAGCCTTTGAGCGGACCCGCCCCAGAACTCATTTCTCCCGCCCTACGATGATGACTCCAGTGGAGCTCACCGGAATCCGAGCAGCTGCTTCGGCCCGGGTCAGGGATCATCGCTACGCGACGCGCGAGCTGTTGACCGCAGCCCTGTTCCTGCTTCCGTCGCTGCTGGTCTTCACAGTCTTCCTCTTCTGGCCGCTGCTGCGCTCGGCGGTGATCAGCACCTACGGCAATGACATCATCGGCCGGCCGACTCGCTTCATCGGCTCGCACAACTACCAACTGCTGCTCAGCCAGCCGGAGCTTCGTGACGTCCTCCTGAACACACTGCTGTTCACGCTCTACACAGTGGTGCCCGCCATGGTGATCGGCATCGGCCTGGCGCTGCTCCTGCAGCTGAGAGTGGCCGGAATCGGCCTTTTCCGGACGCTGCTCGCCACGCCGTTTGGCTTCTCGGTGGCGACGGCCTCCGCGGTGTTCGGCATCTTCTTCAATCCCGGGGTGGGCGTACTCAACGGGTTTCTCTACCCCTTTCACATTCACCCAGTTGGCTGGCTGACCAGCCCAGCAACGGCGCTGATCGCCGTCGCAGCGACCACCGTCTGGCTCCAGCTTGGCTATAACGTGCTCGTCCTCTCCGCCGGGCTGCAGGCGATCCCCGAGGACGTTTACGAAGCAGCCCGGCTGGATGGCGCCACGGGGCTCTCGCTCTTGCGCCACGTCACGCTGCCGTTGCTGACACCCAGTCTCTTCTTCCTGCTTGTCGTGAGCACCATCCAGAGCCTGCAGTCGTTCGGCCAGATCGACATCCTGACCAAGGGCGGTCCCGCCCGCTCGACGACCACCCTCGTCTACGACCTCTATCTGAATGCCTTCGCCTTCGGGAACAGCAACTTCGGACTGGCTTCGGCCATAGCCATGGTTCTCTTCCTGCTCGTGGTCATCGTCACGGCTCTCCAGTTCGGGGTGCTGGAGCGGCGGGTGTTCTACAGGTGACGGTGGGTCGCATTCTTCGCCGTGGCAGCGGCTATGCAGTGTTGGCGGTGATCACCTTCGTCCTGCTCTTCCCCTTGCTCTATGCTCTGTCCGGCAGCCTGATGACCGCCAGGGAGATCTCCAGTTTCCCGCCACCGCTCCTGCCGTCGCGGCCCAACCTGGGGAACTTCGCCGACGTGCTGCGGGCGCTGCCCTTGGCGCGGCAGTACCTCAACAGTGCGGTAGTGGCCATCTCGGTGACGCTGGGACAGCTGATCACGGCCACGCTCTCCGCCTATGTCTTCGCGTTTTTGCGCTTCCCCTTTCGGAACTTCATCTTTGCAGTCTTTCTGGCCACGATGATGATTCCCTGGGAAGCGGTGATCATCCCCAACTACCTGTTCATGGCTGACAACAGCCTGGTCAACACCTATCCGGCATTCATCCTGCCCTTCCTCGCCGCCGGCTTCGGCACCTTCCTCCTTCGCCAGTTCTTCCTGACCTTCCCACGCGATCTCTTCGACGCGGCTAGGGTGGACGGCTGCGGGCATCTGCGCTTTCTTTGGTCGATCCTGATCCCCCTCTCAAAGCCGGCCCTGGCCACCCTCGGCATCTACGCCTTCCTGTCCGCCTGGAATCAATACTTCTGGCCTCTGTTGATGACAAAATCCGACGCTATGGCCACGCTCCAGATCGGCATCAAGCGCCTGCAGGACGTGGAGGCGGCCACTGCGCCAAACTTCATCCTGGCCGGCACGGTGCTGGCGCTCATTCCGACTCTCATCCTCATCTATGTTTTCCAACGCCAGATAGTCAGGGGACTGACATCCGGTGCGCTGCGCGGTTAGGCCCCTTTACCAAACCCAGGAGGTTGCCATGAAACGGTTGGCGGTGCTCGTTCTTCTGCTGCTCTTGGCGGTTGCGTGTGGCGGCGGCAACGACCAGACGCAGGCCAACAGCTCAGGCAACTTCGATTGGAACTCAAAGGCGCCAGCTAAGCCCGTCAAGGTCACTTTCTGGCACGGTTTCTCGGCCGGCGCCAATCAGGACGCGGTCAACGCGCTGGCGGCCAAGTTCAATGACGCACACAAGGGTGAGATCGAGGTCACGCCTGTCTACGCCGGTGACTACGACACCACCTTTGCCAAGCTCAAGGCTGCCATCCAGTCCGGCAAGGCAGACCAGCTTCCCAGCATGGTCCAGATCTATGACATCGGGACCCGCTTCATGATCGACTCGCAGGCGATAACGCCGGCGCAGACCTTCATCGATCACGAAAAGTACTCGAGCAAGGACCTGGAGCCCAACATCCTCGGCTATTACCAGATCAACGGCAAGCTGTTCTCAATGCCCTGGAACGTTTCGACGCCGCTTCTCTACTTCAACCGGGATGCATTCAGCGAAGCGGGTCTTGATCCCAACAAGCCGCCCGGCACCCTGGCGGAGCTACGGGCCGCCGCTGAGAAGTTGACCAAGAAGGACGCTACTGGCGCCACCGTGCGCTACGGCTTCGGTGCCGCGATCTACGGTTGGTTCCTCGAGCAGTTCACGGCGCGGGCCGACCAGACCTACTGCAACAATGGCAACGGTCGCGACAAGTCTGCGACCAAGGTGGTGTTCAACCAGCCTGTCGACGTCAAGGTAGTTGATTGGTGGGCCAACATGGTGAAGGACGGTCTTGCGCTCAACACCGGTCGCCAGACGCCAGATGCGCAGAACGCTTTCAAAGCCGGCAAAGTGGCTATGAACCTGGAATCGACAGGCACCCTCCGTGGCTATCAGGCCGCCGCCAAGTTTCAGCTTGGCACGGCGCCCTACCCGAAGGTGGAAAGCTCGACCACCGCTGGAGGCACGATCATCGGCGGCGCCTCGCTCTGGGTCCTTAGCAAGCGCCCGGCTTACGAGCAGAAGGCAGCCTGGGAGTTGGAGAAGTTCTTGGAGCAGGGCGACAGCATGGCCTACTGGCACACGCATACCGGCTACTTCCCGGTCGACAAGAAGGCCCTCGACGACCCGACCGATAGGGATTGGGTGGCAAAGTACCCCCAGTTCAAGACAGCCATCGACCAGCTGCACGCCACCAAGTTGGACAAGGCGACACAGGGCTGCCTACTGGGTGTGATGCCGGCGACCCGCCAGGCTGCCGAGGTCGGCATGGAGACCGCCATCACCGGCAAGGCGCCTGCCAAGAAGGCGATGGACGACGCCGCCGCGAACATTCAACCTCAGATCGACCAGTACAACCAGGCGACATCCGGTGGCTGAAACCTGGCCGGACCAGGATCGCCCCGTCCACCATTACCCGCTCGGGCCCAGTGCCAAGAGCCAGTTGCCGTCGGCCGCTACCGCTGGCGGGAGGGCCTGGCCGGCCACCGCGTCAGCAGCCAGGTGGCGGCGAGGCAGGTAGCGGCTGTTGCGAGCAGAGTG
>JALZAW010000576.1 GCA_030948155.1 Candidatus Dormiibacterota bacterium
GTCGTATGGCTGCACCGCTGCCAGGTCGCGGAGGGCGGAGCCGGCCGCTGCCTCGACCCTCCGCCGCGCGTCCGCCGGGTGAAGGTGGCGCGCGCTGAAGCGGCCGATGCCCGTCTTAACGGCAACTGTGGTGAGGCCCGAGCCGAGCAGGTCGATGGCCTCCGTCGCGGTTTGGGCGTCTCCGGTCACGAGCAGGACCGGGCAGCCCCACTGGCCGCAGAGCGCGGCATTGATCCCGGTCTCGCCGACCAGGCGGCCGTTGAACCACAGGTTGTGCCACTGGCTGCCTGAGACGGTGTGCGACAGGACGCTCGACGGCGTGCCGGCTCGGGCGTGCATACCGATCAGCAGGGCCGCGCTGCAGCCCTGCTCGAGCGGCTCCACGTACTCGGTCCAGGAGGATTGGACGGCAAACTGACAGCCGGGGTCGAGCCGCTCCGGGATGAGCGAGTTGAAGGACCAGTCACCGCCGGCGCCGTGGCAGTCGAGAACTATCACCTCAGACGCTCCGCCCGAGCGTGCTCCCCGCACAGCTGCGTTGACCTCCTCCGTGTAGAGGATGCGGGCCTCCTGATAGGACGAGGAGTCGCCCCCAGTGGTCTGCGCCCACTTGCTGATTCCGGCCACGCCCTCCATGTCGGCCAGGATGAGAACTCGCACCAGAGGAGCGTAGAGCAGGTGGCACGCCCCGCTGGTAGGCTGATCCAAAGCCAGTCGGGAATTGCCCGGGGCGTCTGGGGTCAGTCCAAGCGGCGGCGCGACCTTGCCGGCGTCCGGAGTCTCAGGAGGGTCGCATGGCCAAGAGCGCGCTCAGCGCAGTCCACTCAGTCTTCACTTCGGAATCGGTCGCCGAGGGCCACCCTGACAAGGTGGCCGATCAGATCTCCGACGCAGTGCTCGACTCCATCCTCGCCAAGGATCCCCTGGCGCGCGTGGCCTGCGAGACGACAGTCACCACCGGCCTGGTGCTGGTCTCCGGTGAGCTCAGCACCGACTGCTATGTCGACATACCGAGGATCATCCGACAAACCGTCCGGGAGGTCGGCTACACCCGCGCCAAGTACGGGCTGGACGCGGAGACCTGCGGTGTGCTCGTCAGCATCGATGAGCAGTCACCCGACATCGCCCAGGGGGTTGACGTGGGGGGCGCCGGCGACTCCGGCATGGTCTTCGGATTTGCCTGCCAGGACACAGCGGAGCTCATGCCGCTCCCGATTCAGCTCGCCCACCGCCTCTCGCGCCGGCTGGCGGAGGTGCGAAAGTCACGAGCGCTGCCCTACCTTCGGCCCGACGGAAAGGTGCAGGTGACGGTCGGCTACGACGACGCCGGCAGTCCCTGCTCGGTCGAAACCGTCGTGCTGTCCGCTCAGCACAATGACGAAGTGGACCAGGACCAGCTTCGCGCTGATCTCTTGAAGCAGGTCCTGGAGCCCGTCTTGAGGGATGGCCTGGCTACGGCCGGCACCCGCTACCTGATCAATCCCACAGGCCGTTTTGTGATCGGGGGGCCGGCGGCGGACGTCGGCCTGACAGGGCGCAAGGTGATAGTCGACACGTATGGCGGTTGGGCCCGGCACGGCGGCGGTTGCTTCTCGGGCAAGGATCCCACCAAGGTGGACCGCGCCGGCGCGTACGGCGCGCGCTACGTGGCCAAGAACATAGTGGCCGGCGGCCTGGCCGAGCGCTGCGAGGTGCAGCTCTCGTACGCGATCGGCGTGGTCAAGCCGGTGGCTCTGCGGATCGACACCCAGGGCACCGGGACGGTGGGCGAGAGAGAACTGGAGCGCGCTGTCAACCGGCTCTTTGATCTGAGCCCGCTGGGCATCATCAAGGAGCTCAACCTGCGGCGGCCGCTCTTCCGGGCGACCGCCTGCTACGGCCACTTCGGCCGGACTGACATCGACGCGCCCTGGGAGGACACGAGTCGGGCGCCGGAGCTGGCCGCGGAAGTCGCTTGACACGGCCTCGTCACTTCTACGCTGTCATTCCCGCCGGGGGCGCTGGCTCAAGGCTCTGGCCGCGGTCCCGGCGCAGCTCACCCAAGCATGTGCTGCCGCTCTCGGGCAGCGGCAAGCCGCTGCTGGTGGAGGCGTACGAGCGGATCGCGCCGCTGACCGTGGAGACGCTCGTCCTGACGGAGGCAAGCCAGCTGTCCCTGGTTAGCGGGCTCCTGCCGG
>JALZAW010000577.1 GCA_030948155.1 Candidatus Dormiibacterota bacterium
GGCGTAAAGCCCGGGCTTGCTCGCCGCCACGTAATGGGTCTCCAGGGAAGCCATCATCTCAGCGAACTCTTCTGCAGCCAGTTCGCCAATGCGACCCTTGTAGCGCGCCTCGAAGGCCTGCGCCCACTCCAACGCTTCCGCAAGCGTCCGGCTCAGGGCAGAGGCGTCAGGACTGTCGTACAGCTCATCCAGATGCCAGCGGACCGGTTCGGCCCCAGTGAAGGCTGCAACGGTTTCTGTCATCGCTGTTCCAAGCCTAGCTGGTCATCACTTGACAAGCCCAGCAAATGTAGCTATAGTGATATCCATGCTGTCAGTCTTTACTCCCCTGGAGGGAATGTAAACGTCATGCTCGAACATCTTCTCGTCTGGCTTGTGATCGGCCTCGTGGCTGGCTTTCTGGCCAGCGTAGTCGTCAAAGGCGGCGGTAGCGGCGTGGTGGTTGACATCATCGCCGGCTTGGTCGGCGCGCTGCTCGGCGGCTGGCTCTTCAGCCTGCTCGGCATCGCCACCGCCGGCATCATCGGTGAGATCATCGTCGCCTTCGTCGGTGCTGTCATCGTCCTGCTCCTCGTCAGGGCTCTGATGGGCGGCAGGAGCCGGCGCGCCCTCTAACCCGATCAACGACAGAGCCGCCCTTCGGGGCGGCTCTTTTTTGTGTGCTCGATAGGCTGGAGCTGAGTCGTCTCTGTAGCGCCCGCAACTCCCCGCCAGGGATTATTGGGCGACTATTCGGTTGATCACCTCCGCCAGGTTGGGGCCTGCCTTGCCAAAGGGCACCGAACGCAGGCGGTGGCTGTAAACCATTGGCGCGACGTGGCTGACATGCTGGACTGAGACCTCCGGCGAGCGATCGAACGCGGCCTGCGCCTGGGCGGCGCGGGCGCAGACCAGGTCGGCGCGGTGCCCGTCCACCTCCAGAGCGATGCTGAGCTGGGCGATGAGGCGGAGGATCGGACGTTCCACCTGCAGCTCGGGATACGTCTGAATGGCTTCCGCAATCCGAGCTCGAGTCTCTCCTTCGGCGTTCGAGTGCTCGGCCTGGAAGGCGGCCGGATCCTCCTCCCAGGCCGCGCGGCGCTCGACGATGTGGACCCGGCGGTCAAGGTCCCTGATGCCCTCGACGTCGACGCAGAGGCCGAACCGGTCCAGCAGCTGCGGCCGCAACTCACCCTCCTCAGGATTCATGGTGCCGACCAGAATGAAGCGTGAGGGATGGATCACCGAGACCCCCTCTCGCTCGACCACGTTCATGCCCATGGCCGCCGAGTCCAGCAGCACGTCGACTATGTGGTCGTCAAGCAGGTTCACCTCATCGACGTAGAGGATGTTCCGGTTGGCCTCCGCCAGAACACCCGGCTCGAACCGCTTGGATCCCTCCTTCAGCGCCGCCTCCAAGTCGATGGTCCCTACCACCCGATCCTCCGAAGCGTTGATGGGCAGCTCCACCACCCGCATCCGGCGGGTGACAGCAGGCAAGGGGTCCTCACCGACGGCCCGGCGGTCCCGGCACTCGCTGCAGAGGTGGTCCAGATCGGAGGGTTCGCAGCCGAACCGACAAGCCTTCACCACCTGGTGCTCGGGCAGCAGGCTGGTCAGCGCTCGGACAGCCGTCGACTTGGCAGTGCCCTTCTCACCGCGGATGAGTACCCCGCCGATGCTGGGGTTGATCGCGTTCAACACCAGGGCAAGCTTCATTCGATCCTGGCCCACGATGGCCGAGAAGGGGTAGGTCAAGCGCTCAACTGCCACCGGCGGCTTCCAGGCTACCGGCGGCGGTTGAGCTGATTGGCGACGGCCGCAGCGATCTCCTCCCGAGAGAGATCGTAGATGCCGTAATAGCGACCCTCCATCCGCTCGGCCAAGTCCGAGCAGGCATTGAGGGCGTAGCTCTGGTACATCGGGGCCACTCGAGCCAGGTGCTGGACCGATGCCAGTGTCGAATAGTCGCGAGCGGAGTCGATGATCAGGGCCTCGATCTTCTCCGACTTGATGAGCGCCGCCATCTTCTGCGCTTCGACGAGCGGCTCCTCCTTGAACATGCTGATGTTGCCCCGGCCGTCTGAGATCAGAACCAGCAGAGGCCGGATGGTGGGATCGCGGCTCAGCTCTGACTTGATCACCTTGTAGCCGGCCATCAGACCGTGCGTCAGCGGCGTCGTGCCGCCCACCGAC
>JALZAW010000100.1 GCA_030948155.1 Candidatus Dormiibacterota bacterium
CCACTCGTTTTCGTTTCTGAAATCGGCCATGTAATCGAAGACCTCAGCCACAGGCCGGTCTACCTCGACTTCGATGCGGACCATGAGACGTCCTCCTGTTGGACTTCTGTAGTTCGGGACAGCGTCACGTATTTCATATCATAGTGCATGATATGAATATGCCAGTCACCAAGCGGCCTCGCCAGTACCGCATGGTCGCCCGGGCGAAGTCGGCCGAGGAGAACATCACCCGTTTGCTTGATGTGGCCCGTGAGATGTTCACCGACCATCTGTACGACGAAGTTTCGCTGGAGGCTATCGCCACGCGGGCGGGCGTGACGCAGAGAACACTGCTCCGACTCTTCGGCACCAAAGAGACGCTCTTTGTTGAGGCGATGATGCGCGCAGCCCGACAGGTCATGAGTGAGCGTGACGCGGCACCGGTTGGAGATGTGCCGGGGGCCGTCGCCAACCTGGTGGCCTCGTACGAGAACTTTGGGCGCAACCGCCTGCGTCTCCTGGAACAGGCGGATCGAATCCCGATCATCGCGGAGAACGTCGAGGGTGGGCGGCAATACCACTGGCAGTGGGTGGAGAGGACCTTCGCCCCGCAGCTCAGGGGACTTCGAGGCGCGGCCCGAAAGAGGCGGGTCGCCGCACTTGTCGCGATCACTGATGTCTACACGTGGAAGCTGTTGAGGCGCGACTGGCGCCTGAGTCAAGCCGATACCGAAAAGGTCATGGTCGACCTGATATCCAACCTGAAGGGAGCAGACTGAATGGCACGTTACCTGGCTTACACCTCGCCCGCTCGCGGGCACCTGTACCCGATCGTGGACACGCTCCTGGAGTTGCAGAATCGAGGGCACGAGGTGCATGTGCGCACCCTTAGGTCGGAGATCCCAGTGTTGCGCGAGCTGGGACTACACGCCGAGGGGGTCAGCGCGGAAATCGAGAAGGTGGCTCTCGACACCTGGAAGGCCAGCTCCCCCCAGGAAGGACTGGCCCAGGCGTTGAAGACCTACGCGAGTCGGTCCACCCACGAGGTCCCCGACATACGGGCCGCGATCAGGGAGGTGAACCCCGACGGCCTCATCATTGACGTCACGACCGCGGGCGCCGCCGCCGTCGCGGAGACGACCGGGCTTCCATGGGCACAGACACTGCCGCTCTTCCAGTGGGCGAGCTTCCCGGGCATCGACCCGACGAAGCTCACGCTCGTGCCGTTTGGCCTCGACCCGGCCGGTATCGAGATTGTGAATTCGCGTCGCCGCGAGGTTGGGTTGGCGCCTGCCCAGGGATCGGCGCATTTTCCCGCACCCCTCAACCTCTATTGCACCGGCTCTCCACTCGAGCCTGGAACCCCCCTTCCCGAGTCGTTCAGGATGGTTGGTCCGGGCCTCTGGGAGCCGGTCAGTCCTGTGCCCGATTGGTACAAGGTGCTGGAGGACCCGGTGGTCGTAGTGAGCATCTCAAGCGAGTTCCAGGGTGATGACGCACTGGTGCGGGCGACCCTCCAAGCCCTCGCCGGCGAGGAGGTCCGCGTGGTGGTAACCACCGCCGCGCACGACCCAGCCGACTTTGAGGCGCCTTCGAACACGCGCTTGATCCGATTCCTTCCGCATGGCCCGGTGCTGCGCAAAGCCGCCTGCGTCGTCTGCCATGGTGGGATGGGCATCACCCAGAAAGCGTTGGCGGCCGGGGTTCCGCTGTGCGTGGTTCCGTTTGGCAGGGACCAATTCGACGTCGCCGAAAGAGTAGTGACCATCGGCGCAGGGACGAGTGTCCTGCCGTGGGAGTTGAGCCCGGCATCGGTCGGGTCCGCCATCCGCCAGGCCATGAAGATGACCGAAGGCGCGAAGGCGGCGGCGGCTGCTATTGCTGGCGCCGGCGGTCCTCAGGCAGCGGCGGATTCACTGGAATCGCTGTTCAGGACGTCGAGCAACGCCGACTCCGCCGTTCAAACTTCCGGCTCGCTCCCTCGGACTCAGCCGCGTACTTAGTAGCCGCCAGTTCGAATCCCTCCCGGTCCGCGATCATGGCACGCGAAGCGATCAGCCTCTTCCTCGACGTCGCGATTGACTCGTTCGAGGTAACCGTGGTCCCCGTTCTGCCAAACTGCAGTACAGGCTCAGGTCGACAGGGCGCGGGCTGTCCGTGGCCAGGCGGAGGGGCTGCAACGGGATGCGGCGACTGCAACCGCCCGCGCCGCCCGGGAGCTCGTCAGCGGAGCCAGGCTAACGGTGCGAGAAGCGGGCCAAGTGCTGGGTTTGTCCCATCAACGAGTGGCCCAGTTGCTGCATTCCTAACTCAGGCAAATACCGCGCCGCGTTTGGTAGCTATTGAGTCGAATGCCTAACTTCCCGTAAACGTTGCGCAGGTGATACTCGACAGTCTTGGGGCTCAAGAACAGCATCGCCGCGGTCTCCCTCGTGGTGCGGCCCTCGCCCAGGGCAAGTGCGATCTGCAGCTCCTGTGCGGTCAGTAGGTCGCGTGTGCTGTCGTCGCGGGCGCGTGCGGTTTCGCCGGTCGCCTTGAGTTCGACGCGCGCCTGCTCGGCCCAGGGGCGAGCGCCCAGGCGCTCGAAGGTCGCTTAGGGCAGAGCGCAGCTGATCCCGGGCGAGGGGTTACCGCAGCAGGTGGTGGGGTGACTTTTCATCCTCGGGGCAGCTGCCGGCCAACCAAGTGTGGCCGTTCGGGGCGGTGGCCACCCGAAAGCCAGCGGAGGGCGGGGATCTTGCTGGCCCACCCCGGCAATTCAGGTGGACCAGGATCCGGCGAAGGCGGCTCATCGGCGGAGCTGAACCCGGCGCTGTCGCCTTCGTCGTTCAGCGCGCCGCCCTCGTCGGCCCGGCTCGACCTGCGGTCAGCCAGCGCCGGCACCGGTTCTCGCACGGCGGGACCGTCAGGCCGGTCGCCTGAGAGGCGTCTCAGTCACTTTCAACCAGGCCCGAAGGGTGTCCGGCTGCGTGCTCTCCAAGCCTCGAAGCAGCAGCAGCAGCGAGGCACAGGCCTCTCGAAAGTCGGCATCGAGCAGCAGCGGGTCAGCAGCCGGCTGCTCCAAGCTGACGCAGGGCCCGGCCAGCTCGCTGATCGACCGCGTCACCCGGCTGCGCAGCGGTCCGAGATCAGTGCCCGAGCGCGCGACTTCGGCCCGCCATGATTCCTGCACATCGGCGACGGCCTTCAGCAGTTTGCGAACCGCCGCGGACGCGAGCCGGGGATCGGTGCCCGGCGCCGCCAGACGCTCTGCCAGCTCGCCGTGGAGCCGGAGCAGTCGTTGCAAACGAAGCTGCGTCATCAACGTGTGCATGCTCTCAGCTTAGACGAACATGCGTTCGCTGTCAAGACCCGACTGCGCGCTCACCACCCTTCCGAACACCACTCCCGAAGACCAGGCCCAGCTGCTCCGCTAGGCCGGCTGGATCGACGATCCCTCCCTCCCTCAGCGCGGCTCCTACGACCTCGTTGACGGCTCCCACCACGGCTCGGGACCAAACGATGGCGTCCACCGCCTCGAAGTCGCCTGCGGCTCGGCCGCGCCGCACCTCCTCTTCGACGAGCGCGGCGAAAGCGGCATGCAGCGTTGCTCTCACAGCCTCGATCTCGGCAGCGAGACCGACCGACTCGACAAGCAGAAGTCGTGCGACCGGCGCCCTCTGGAAGCAGGCGGCCACGAAGCCTTGAATGCCTGCCGCGATCTTGGCCCGATGATCCCCCCCACTCCCCAGTGCTGCTCCCTGGGCGGCCGCCATGAGCTGGCCGCCCTCCTGCTCCAAGAGAACCCGAAAACAGTCCACTTTGGAGGCGAAGCTGGCGTAGAACGCTGTCTTCGAGGTTCGGGCCGCGGCCACCACCTGGTCGACCGATGTCTCATGAAACCCTTGGCCCGCAAAGAGCGCCAGAGCGGCTGCCAGCAGACGCTGGTGACGGTCCTGGCGCCGCTGGAAGAGACGCGGAGCGGCCGGGGCGAGGCCGCTGGGCACTACCTCAGTTCCCAGCCAGCGTCCGGCTGATAACTACCCGCTGAATCTCGGAAGTGCCCTCAAAGATGGTGTAGATCTTGGCGTCGCGGTGCCATTTCTCCACCGGAAAGTCGCGGATGTAGCCGTAGCCGCCGCA
Source organism: Candidatus Dormiibacterota bacterium (assembly GCA_030948155.1). Taxonomy (GTDB): domain Bacteria; phylum Chloroflexota; class Dormibacteria; order Dormibacterales; family Dormibacteraceae; genus Dormiibacter. Next base: position 4,102 of record JALZAW010000100.1, read on the forward strand.
GATCTGGATCGCCTCGTCGGTCACCTTGACGGCGACTTCGCTTGCCTTTAGCTTGGCCATCGAGCCTTCGGCATGCTCGAAGCGAGCCTCGTTCTTGCCTTCCCAGAGGGCGCGCCAGATGAGTCCCCGGGCGGCCTCGATCTCCATCGCCATGTCAGCGAGTTTGAAGGCGATGGCCTGGTTGTCGATCAGCGGATGGCCGAACTGCCGGCGCTCTTTCGCGTACCGCAGTGCAAATTCGAAGGCTGCTCGAGCCACGCCGAGCGCCTGGGCGCCGACTATCGGCCGGGTGCTCTCGAAGGTCTTCATGGCCACGTTGGAGCGAGAGGAGACCCCCTCCCGGGCGCGCCGCAACCTGGCCTCCAAGCGCTCTTCGCCACCCAGCAGGCAGTCGGTCGGGACGCGGACATCCTCCAGCAGGACCTCTGCCGTATGCGAGGCGCGGATCCCCATCTTCTTTTCTTTCTTGCCCTGGCGCAGTCCTGGCGTCGCCTTGGGGACGACAAAGGAGGCGTGACCGCGGCTGCCCAACGTCGGGTCTACGCTGGCGACCACCACATGGACGTCAGCTATGCCACCGTTGGTGATGAACACCTTTTGCCCGTTCAGCACCCAGTCGCCGTTCTGCTTCACAGCCCGCGACTTGTAGGCGCTGACGTCTGAACCGGCGTCGGCCTCGGTCGCGCAGAACGCGCCCACGGCAGGCTCGCGGGCACTCCCGTAGCAGGCGGGAATCCAGGTTGCAATTTGCTCGGGCGTGCCCTGGGCGAAGATCGCGGCCACCGGCAGCCCGGTGCCCTGGATCGCCAGGGCGATGCCTGCGCAACCCCAGCACAGCTCCTCCGCCACGATTGCCGGCAGGATGCCAGTCTCGTCCTGAAAGCCCTGAAAAATGAATTCCGGCGAGTAGATGCCGAGATCGGCAGCCTTCCGCACGATGTCCCAAGGGAATTCCTCAGTCTCGTCGTAGTGAGGGGCCACCGGCCGGATCTCCTTCTCGGCGAACTGGTGCACCCAGTCGCGCATCTCGCGCTGCTCATCCGTCAGTTGAAAGGAGACCATGCCAATCCTCGTTCCGTCCGCCAGGAGGAAGTACTGATACGTACCAGTACTTCAGTGTAACTGCTGCCAGTTGAGCTGATCAGGTCTGAGCGCCAGTCTCGCCGATGGGCGTCTGGGGCACTTTCTTCCGGCGCGGCCAGAGGCGATAGGCGGAAAAGAGGAGGAAGGCGCCGAAGAGTCGCGCGAGCACCTCGCCATGCAGCCAGAGAGCGAGGGTGGCCCCGAAGACAACCACCAGACCTCCCGCCAGGCCCATGACGAGAGCGTGCTTCAGCACGAGGTTGCCGCTGCGATGGTGCGTCAGCCCGCCCACTATCGAGGTGGGCAGGATCGCCGCCAGCGACGTGCCCTGGGCCAGGTGCTGCTCGAACTTGAAGCCGATCACCATGATCGGCACGAGGAGCACTCCCCCACCGATGCCGATGAGCCCGCTGACGACGCCAACCAGAAAGCCGCTGGTCACCGCCAGCACATCGCTCAAGGAAATAGCACCTGCTTCACGCCCACCACGCCAAGGACCACCGCCACCCCCCGGGCCAGCCATACGTCAGGCAGGCGGGAAGTGAGCCGAGCGCCCACGAAAGCGCCGAAGACTCCGCCGGCCGCAAGGAGCAGAGCGAAGCGGAAGTCGACCTGGGGTGCGCCCCGCTGGCCGAGGAACCCGCCAAAGTAGTAGATCAGGATGCCCGTGATGGAGATCGGAACGATGGCGGTGAGCGAGTTGGCTGTCGCCTCCACCTGGCGAGTCCGGGCCAGCATCACCTGCAGCGGCACCATCAGGAAGCCCCCGCCGACCCCCAGCAGCCCGCTGAGCAGGCCGGCGATGACGCCGATGAAAGCGTAGACCCTGGCTATCTGGCCTCCTCTCCTACCGGGTCAGCCTCGATGGCTCGAACCAGCTCGCGCAGGAACGACTCGACGTCGGTGACCAGGCCAATCGATTGCCAGGTGCCCCGATCGGCCAGCTTGGTCACCACTGCCGGGTTGATATCGACGCAGACTGTGCGAACTGCCGCTGGCAGCATGTTGCCGGTCGCGATGGAGTGAAGCATGGTGGAGAGCATCAGAGCCAGCCGCACTCCAGGTTCGAAGTCGTCGCCGCCCTGCCAGATGGCGGCCCGCATTTGGCGCTGGGCCTCCCCCATCTCGGTGATCACATCCGGCAGGGGTCCGTCGTCTCGAACACTTCCCCCGAGGACCACCTCCACCCCGTTGTCGATGGCCGTCTTCATGACACCCGAGGTGAGCTGTCCCGACTCCACCATGGCCTCGAGGCCGCCGGCCGCCCGCACCCGATTGATGGCCCGCATGTGGTGCTCGTGGCCGTGCTCGATCGCGAGCCCACTCTTCAGGTTCACCCCGAGAGCCGTGCCGAAGAGGGCAGCTTCGACATCGTGCACTGCTATGGCGTTACCGGCGAAGAGCACCTGGACATAGCCGAGCTCGATCAGCCGGGAGAGGTACTGACCGGCCCCGGTGTGCACGACGCCGGGGCCGCCCACGACGAGGATGCGACCGCCGGCAGCCCGCACAGCCTTCATCTCAGCCGCGATCTGGCCGATGAGGACCTTTTTCGGCTTTTCCGAGGAGATCTCGCTGGACATGAAACCGAAGATCTCGGTGTCGCGCGAGCGCTCGCGGGGACTGATCCGTACGCCTCTGTGGCCGACGACCACCTCGAGCCCCGGCCTGGCCTCGGTGAAGGGGATGCACCAGGCCCTACGTACCTGGCGGTCCACCGCCAGTGCGCAGTCCATCTCCTGCTTTGCCACTCGCACCCAGCCGCCGTCCAGAAGCACGGAGGTGGGCATGTTGCTCGTGGAGTAGAAGCCCTCTGGGTAGACGCCCTCCTGCTCCACTCGAGCGGTCTCGACTGGCTCGTCGTGCTCTGCCCGCGCGCCGAGGTCGCGGGCCCGGCGCACTATCTCGTCCAACACCTGGGGCTGATCGGCAAAGACCTCGATCCGGCAGAGCGAAGGATCGTCGTTCCGCTGCCCCACCTTCAGCTCCCGAACGTCGAACGATCCGCCCAGGTCCATGACCATGTCCATGAGCTGCGGCAGCATCATCGAGTCGATGATGTGGCCCTCCAACCGCAGCAGCGTGGAAGCGGGCTCGGTCACAGCGCTGCCCGGACTGCGTTGATCTGATCTTTCAACAGTCTTGCCGCTCCACCGGGATCGTCGGCGTAGAGCACTGATCGGCTGCTGCTGATCAGACAAGAGGCGTCGTCACCGTTCCAGGCGGCTCGCACAGATGCCTCCAGCTCGCCCTGCTGGGCCCCTATGCCCGGGATGAGAAACGGCAGCGGCGTGGTCTGACGGACACGCGTTATCTCCGCCGGCGCGGTGGCGCCAACCACCAGTCCCACGTTCTCGTACTCGTTGAGGCTCTGCGCCAGCCGGGCGACGCGGAGGTAGAGCGGCTCTCCGCCGGTGTCCTGTTCCTGCAGATCCGCGGCACCCGCATTCGAGGTGCGGCAGACCACGTAGACACCGCGAGCGCGGTGCTGCGTCAGCTCGCGCAGGGAGTCCCCGCCGAGATAGGGTTGGGCGGTAACGGCGTCCATCTCCAGAGTGTCGAAGATCGCGCTGGCGTAGGCCCGCATCGTATGGCCGATATCGCCCCTCTTCGCGTCATAGAGCACCGGGATGTCCTCGGGGATGCGCTGCCTCAGCTCGCCCAGAGCCTTCAGGCCGTCGGCGCCGTACTGCTCCCAGAAGGCGGCGTTGGGCTTGTAGCAGCAGACGTGCTCCTGCGTTGCCTCCACCACCTCGGCGCAGTGAGCAAGAGCGCCTGACGAGCCGCCCTGCAATCGAAGGGGGTCCGGATCGAGTCCAACACAGACCAGGGACTGACGGCTCGCGGCGGCTCGCCGCAGGCGCTCGAAGAAGCCCGGCTCAGCCGGCATAATTCTCGGCGTCGGCGGCCGGCCGGCGGCTCAGGCTCTGCGTGACCCTTCCCACCAGCTCAGCCTCAGCTGGCCGGCTGAGCTGAACTGACCAGCTCGCTTTGGTCGCCGCTCTCACTCCTGCGCGCCGGTAGTCCCGATCATCTCCCGCATCGCCACTCATCGTAATCAGGCTCAGGCGCGCCTCCGCAGTCGG
>JALZAW010000578.1 GCA_030948155.1 Candidatus Dormiibacterota bacterium
GCCCATGACGCTGCCCTGTGGCATTGGCGGAGTGGGCGATCAGACCCGCCACGGTCGCCTCGGATCGCAATCCTCAGCTCACCCGATCACCGGTTGTCAGTTGACAATATTCGGGGTAGCGCCGTTGTCGAAGTTTCAATCCTCAGCCGGGCTGGCCAATCGGTTGCAAGTAGGCGCGCTGCGCGAGACCTACGCTCTCCAGATCAAGTTTCAATCCTCAGCCGGCTCGCTAACCGGCTGCAAGAGCTCCGAGGCTTGGCGTGATGGCCCCTCCGTCGAGTGCTGGCAGGTGACCGAGACTCTTCAGCGGTAGCTGGGCCGCCATCAAGATACGGCGGGCGAGCTGAGTCTGCGAGAGGCCCTCTTTGGCCATTTGCCGCGTGTAAGCCTTTCGAAGCCGGAGTAGCAACTCCCCCTCGGTCTGGATGCTCTACCGACCTCTCAGCTACGGAGCCACCTATACCGCTACCTTGACGGTCTCATCAGGGAAGACGGCGTGCACCTCGAGTTGCCCTCCGAGCGCCTCAACATAGCGGCGCAAGGTCGATAGGTAGATATCGTCCTCGTGTTCGATCCGAGAAACGTTCGCCTGGGTCATCTCTAGGGCACCTGCCAGCTCACGCTGGGTAGCTTGCCGCGCCTCGCGCAGCTCGGCCAACTTGACTACGGCAAGCAGCGCCTGAGTCTGAGCCTCCACACGCTCGCGCCGCGTGGGATCGGCATCGATCCGGGCGCGGAGCTCGCGGAAGCTCTTAGTCCTAGTCACGGTGGTTGGTCCTCCTGTCGGTCTCGGTTCGGTCTTTCGGAATCATGGTCTGTGTGGTCTCTGCCGCCTATATACCCTCCTGCGCCAGCTCGGCCAGATGTTCCTCGAACAGCTGCTCAGCGGTGGCGATCGCCGACTCGTACCAGCTCTCCCACCGATCCGTCTTGTCGCCGCCCAAGAGGAGGACCGCGACCCGGCGCGGATCAAAGGCGAACAGGACCCGAAGGTTGCCAGCAGGCGGCCGGAGCTCCTTGAGATTGGCGACGCGGGTTCCCTGCAGGGTGTCCACCAGAGGACGGCCCAAGCCGGGTCCCTTGTGCTCAAGCACGGCCACCGCGGCTGCTACCGCGTCTTGTTCTCTATCGGATAGGGTCTCCCACCACCTCTCGAACTGGTCGGTGTACTCCACCTCCCACACAATGTTTGCATTGTATCAGGTTTACATTGTTTCCGGGAGTCTACTGAGCCCGCCTGGCTCACGGCTTGGCGGATCTGGGCGACGGTCTCCGTCAGCAAGCGCGCATCGTGTTCGAGGCGGGCAATCCGCTGGCCCGTTTCATGCCTCTCCCCTTCGTGGCGGCCGACCGGGGCCTGGCTCCTGACGGGCTTGCTCGAGGGCTGCCTTCCTTAGCTCAGCCTCGGCCTCGACCCCCTGCTCACGCAGGCGATCAAGAGCAAGCCTCATCAGCGCCGATTCGGAGATCCGCAGCTCCGGCCGGCGTCTACCCGCCTCGCGGCCTGGTCCTCGAGCTCCCGATTCCAGATCCGCGTCACTTGACGGAGCCAGTCGACCTGGTCGACCCGTAGCGGCCGCTGTAGGGCAGGGCGCTTCACCCTGCCGCCAGCGCTGCGCCCTGGAGCGGTGACTCCTATGCACCGTCCCGCTCAGGGGGCAGCGAGACGAAGCCCAGCCGGTCCAGGGAGCGGATGAAGGGCTCGTCCGAGTGCACGTTGATGGTGTGCGGTCCGTCGTGATCGGCGACGAGGGTGCGCTCGTCCAGTTGGGCGAGGAGGACGACGTCGTCGGCCAGGCGCAGGCGAGTGACAAGTCTGGTCTCGAGATCCGCGCTCTCGTAGCCGGGATCGTTGAGGATGGCGGCGACCAGGCCGCGCCAGGAGTCCGCCTCGCAGGCCTTGAAGAAGACGCCATCGCCGGCGGGCTGGAAGAGCATGCGCAGCGGCGCTTGCTTAGGGCTGTCGGGCTCTATGTATCGGTACACGGTAGTCAGCTCTCGTTCTCCTCTCAGGTGATCGTGATCTTGGGACCTCTTTTCCGAGGCGGCCTGGCCGGGTGCCCGGAGGGGCTGAGGAAGTTGGCCGCCTCTGAGCCAGTCATGCTTCTAGGCCGGCTGCTGCCATCCCGAGCGCTCGTAGACCCAGTACAGCTTCAGCTTGTCCTGGGG
>JALZAW010000101.1 GCA_030948155.1 Candidatus Dormiibacterota bacterium
CTGCGAGATGCCGCTCTACCGCCGGCTGGCCATCGGCGTCACATCGCCGCGCCTGCACAACTTCGTGCTCAATCCGGGGCCGGCCGGGAGCACCTGGAACCTGGCCGACTGGTGGCTGGCAGGTTGAGCTCGGCACGGTCGACGCCCGTCGAAATCACGGGCGATGACCTGTGCCGATCACGCCCGCCGCCCGCAGCTCCTCGACATCCTCGCCGAGCTCTCCCAGCACCGCCTCCGTGTCCGCGCCCAGCTCAGGGCCCTCCGGTGCCGGCGCCGGGTCGTCCTGACCGAAGCGCAGCGGCGTGGCCCGGGGCGCCGCGGCCAGGGGCTCCTCGGCGATCAGCTCCTTGAAGGTACGGTAGGGACCCCAGAGCACCTGGTGCTCCTCGAAGACCTTTGCCAGCTGCTCCTGGGTGCGGGTGCCGATCCATGCTTCGAGGAGCGCGCAGATCTCCTCGCGGTGGCGCCAGCGCTCGCCTTCGTCGCCGAGGTCGGCGCCGATCCGGTCGAAGGGCAGCCCGGTCGCCTTCTCGAGGCTCTTCCACTGCCGCGGAGTGAGGGCGAGCACGATCACGAAGCGGCCGTCGGCGGTCCGGAAGTCGCGTGCGAAGCTGCCGTAGAGGTGGTTGCCGAAGCGTCCCCTCGGCTCTTCGATGAGGCGCGCCTCCTCCAGCAGCCCGAGGTGCGAAGCCACGCTGACCGCGACCTCGGCCAGGCTGAGCCGGACCAGCGTGCCCTCGCCTGTTCGCAGCCTCCGGCGGTCCGCCGCCAGCAGGCCGACCGCCGCCAGCAACCCTGTGGTCACGTCCCAGGCCGGCAGCACGTGGTTGACCGGGCCCCCGTGACCCTCCGGCCCGGTTACCCAGGGGAAGCCGGCGCCGGCGTTGACGGTGTAGTCCACGGCCGCGCGGCCGTCCGGCCGGCCCCCGATCTCGACCATCACCAGGTCGCTGCGGCGCTCGCGCAGCCGTTCGTAGGTGAGAGCACCGCGAGCCGGCAGGTTGGTGATGACGGTGCCGAACTTGGCGACGAGCCGGGCCGCCGTCTCCTGGGCGCGCTCCGAGCGCAGGTCGAGTGTCATCGAGCGCTTGCCCCGGTTGAGCCCGGCCCAGTAGAGGCTCCTGCCCTGGTGAAGCGGCCAGCGACCGATGTCCACGCCTCCGCCCAGGGGGTCGACCCGGACCACCTCGGCCCCCAGGCTTGCCAGCGTGGCGCCACCGAGCGGCGCCGCCACGAAGGCGGACAGCTCGACGACCCGAAGGCCTTCCAGGACCCCTTCCACGATGGATCAGCCTAAGCCGGAATCCACCTATCCGCGGCGGGGCCTCGGCGTCCAGGCACAGGTCTCGCGGCCCTGAGTTCACCGGCCGGATGGCCCGGGACGCCGAGGTCCAGGAGTCGAACACGGCCCCCGCCACAGCACACACCGGAGGCCAGTCCAGTGAATGCATCGACAAGCGTAGGCGAGCGGGGGAGGGGAGCAGCTGCGAGCTGGAGGAGCACATCGAGGAAGTGCGGAGCCGGAACGAGGAATTGAGCCCAACTGCTCACCGGGCAGCCTTTCGATGCCCAGGTTCTCGCCGCCGTGTGGCTGCAGGTGGGGCTGTGCGGGAGCTGCTCGAGCACTGTGGCTGTCTAGTATTGCTTTACAGCCTGCCTCTTGTCTCCGATGGTGGGCGGTGTTAGAGCTCCTTGGTCTCCACCGTCTCCACGATCCGGGCTTGTGGATTCCTCATGACTCTCTGGCCTGGACCACTCCAGATTCGGCGCATCGTGCCGAGGAGGTTTTCCGCCTCGTCGATGCTGTCGAACTCCAAGTCGATCATGACGTAGTTAGGGTCCTCGACCGATCGCAAGACCTGGAACCGGCGAACACCTGATCCTTTACGGTCGGCCGGATCGCTGTCAAAAGCCTGTTTCCAGCCATCGAAGTCGGGGACTGCGTGTTCAATCCGCAAAATTGGCATCTCGGCTCCTCGGTGGTCAAGGCTTCGGGTCGCTTTCGGGTGAACACCCTAGTTGAATGGAACCCCGACAGCCTCAGCCGAGCCCGGGCCGCCTGGGGGATATGCCGTGAGCGCGGCCGCAAGGGCCAGATCCAGGCCCAGGCACTGCACGTCTTGCGCTGAACCTGGATCGGAGGCTTCCTGGACCTTGGCGTCGACCTGGCCACCGTGCAGAAGATGGCGGGGCATGCCTCGGCGTCCACCACGCTGCTTACGACCGTCGAGATCGGGGAGTACAACGGCGGGCTACCGTCCTGCTCCAGGTGCCTTACACAGTTCCGGAGGATTGATTCCAAGGAGTCCCAGGCCAGTTCGCCGGCAACTTGGCCGAGTAGGAATCACGCGCCGACGGGCCATCCAGCGGATCCACATGGCACAGCAAGGGCGAGGCAATTGATAGATGGAGGTTCTAATTGAAGCGTCTTGTGCTCGTCTTCAACAAGGAGAAGGAGACCAAGGGTACCTATCGGTACCAGGAGGTCGAGGTTGCGGACAGGGATACGGCGGTCGGCTCTCTCTACCTCAAGAAGTCCGTGGTCGGCGATCCGCCGCCGCAGCAGCTCCGAGTGACCATCGAGGCCAACCCTGGTACGGCGGTCTAACGCTGTCTTGCGCAGGCTTCCCACCGCGCCGCCAGATGAGAAGGCTCAAGATCACCATCCAGATGACCAGGGCGATGAATGACAGGGGTTCCACGGGAGTCACCACGACTGCCATGGCGATCGCCATCCAGCCCAACCAGCCGGGTAGACGGCCGCTGCGCAGGATACTTAGACCCGCGGCGATCCCGAACACAATCAAGCCCGCGGTATTTGTGATCACGGCGTCGGAACCGAGCGCGTTCAAAGCCTGCGCCGCAGAGGGATCCAGATGCCCGGAGTCCTGGGCGAGCGCCCAGACGTCTCCGGCTCCAAAGGTCTGGCCGGCGGTTTCGAGGACTGCGCCGGCCAAAACAACCGCGCCCAGTCCCTCCAAACTCGGCGTCTGGACCGGGTATGCGCGCAATGACTCGCAAAGAATATGAAGACACAATCCGAGGTGAGCCCAGTCATAACCCCGATGGATCGGTGGGTGGAGGGGGGCGCTTTGGTGTGCCACTAGAAGGGGTTCTCTATCAAATGGCCATCACGGCAACTCCTACTAGGCGTTCTTTGCGTGAGGCGATTTGGTGGCCGTGTCCCGTCGTTGACCGCGCTCCGCCGCAATCGGGGCGCCGAAGGTGTGTAGGGCCGTTATGAAACGGACACCAGAAAGGCGTCAGGGCACGATGTTCTGGTTCAAGTGGAAGAGATTGTCGGGGTCGTAGCGGCGCTTGAGCTCGACGAGGCGATCGTAATTCAGTCCGTAGGCCGCGCGGATGCGGTTAGCGTCGTCCGCGGCGAGGTAGTTCACGTAGGCGCTGTCTGCCGTGTGTTGTCGCAATGAGTCGAGAGTCTCTCGAGCCCACCCGATACCGGCGGCGGTCAGGGCGGGGTCAGTCCACTGCGAGAAGATGGTGAAGCTGTAACCAGGGTGCCGGTGAGGAAACGCGGTTGCGCGGGGATCGACCCTGGTGGCGGCCCCATGGATGTGCTCGACCAGAAGCCCGCACATGGTCGTAGGCGAGCTTTCGAATGCCTCCATCATCTTGGCGACGGCTTCCGCGCTTAATTCGGTAAGGAATGCACTCTTCCAGTAGTTCAGCCCTCCGCGCGGAAAGCCCTCATCGACCAGCGTGTTCATGATCGGGTAGGGCATTCGTTGGATCAGATCCAATACCGGTGGGCCGAACTCGTGAAGCGTCTTCACGTCCTGCTCAGCTTTTTCCTCGTCGTCGCCGGCATGGCAGACGATGAGGTTGCAGAGCTTGCTGCCGGATCCATCAGGGGCATGACCGAAACCGAAGAAGGCCGTGAGGTCGTCTGGCACCGAGCGGGCTAGATTCTGGTAGAAACGAAAGAGCTCAGGCGCAGCTGCCAGCGGGTACGCGGTGATGCCCCCGATAACGGTTCGCAATGGGTAGGCGCGGTATTCGAACGAGGTCACCACCCCGAAGTTGCCTCCACCACCCCGGATCGCCCAAAACAGATCCGGCTCGCTTCGCTCGCTCGCGGTGACCATATCCCCTGAGGCCAACACCACCTCGGCCGAGATGAGGTTGTCGACCGCCAGGGCGTGCTTGCCCATGAGCCAACCGAGGCCGCCACCGAGAGTCAGACCGGCGATGCCCGTGGTCGAGACCACGCCGCCCGTGGTGGCCAACCCGTGGCCGTAGCCTGCCTGGTTCAGTTCGCGCCATGTCACACCGCCTTCGGCGGTAATCGTTCGCGCGTCGGAATCGATCTGCGTCTTCTTCATTAGCGACAGGTCGATCATCACGCCCCCGTCCGTGACCGCCTTGCCAGCGACGTTGTGGCCGCCCCCACGGATGGAGATCTCCAGATCCGATTCGCGTCCCCACCTTACGGCCGCGGCAGCGTCGGTCGGCGTCAAGCAGCGCGCGATCAAAGCAGGCCTCTTGTCGACGAGACCGTTGTGAACGCGTCGCAGCTCGTCGTACTCAGCATCGTCTGTTGTTACCAGCGGGCCTGAGAACTCTGCGCTTAGCTTCTCGACGTGTCCAGCTGTCAGTGCCATGAAACCACCCCTCGGACGCCTTGCGAAAGATGTCCTGACTCCCAGTTACTCACCAGCGCCGGGTGCCGGCGTTCACCACCAGGACAATGGTGGCAGTCTGTGGTGATTCGCCTGCTTTCACAAGCGGGAAAGTACCTACTTATGCCTAGACGGTCTTGTGGGAGATACCCAATACTTAGAGATAGACAGGGACTGGACGGGAAGGCGGCGTAGGGTTAAGGTCGCCTTAGCATGGAACTGGCGGAGCTGACAAGCTTCGTAGGTCGCGGCTGGGAGCTCGAGCAGGTGCGAGCCCTAATGGGGCGTACGCGTCTGCTCACGTTGACCGGGGCCGGCGGCTGTGGCAAGACTCGCCTCGCTCTCCAGGTCGCCCGCCTAGAGGCGGCCCGCCGCCAGGAACGGCTCACCGTCGTCCAGCTCGCCAGCCTGCGTGACCCGGAGTTGCTGGCGCAGCAGGTGGCTAACGACCTCGGGGCCCCTGATGCTGGAGGGCTGGATCCGGAGGCTTGGTTGGTGGAATCACTGGGATCAATGGCGACGTTGCTACTGCTCGACAATTGTGAGCATCTGGCGCCAGCTTGCACCGCGCTGGCAACCCAGCTGCTGACCGCCTGCCCCAAGCTCCGGCTGCTGTGCACGAGCCGGGAGTCACTTAAGGCAGCGGGTGAGACCACATGGGTCGTTCCCTCACTGTCGTTTCCGAGAGATGGTCAGGGAGCCAAAGAACCACTAGAGTTCGAGTCGGTCCGCCTGTTTGTTGACCGCGCCAGCGCGGCCCAAGCAGGTTTTGCTCTGACTCCAGCCAACACCAACGCCATCACTGGGATTTGCAGACGCCTCGAGGGCCTGCCGCTCGCGATCGAACTGGCAGCCGCTCGCGTGAACATGCTCACGCCAGCTCAGATCTTCGAGCTGCTCAGTGACGCGCTCTCCTTGCTCCAAGTCCGCCGGGGTCCGGTCGAGCGTCAGCGGACCCTTACAGCAACGATGGACTGGAGCTACGAATTGCTCGATCAACAGGAGCGAGTTGCCTTCTGTCGCTTGGGCGTGTTCGCCGCAGACTTTGGGTTGGAGGCAGCCGCAACCGTATGCGGTCCGTACCTCGACCGGAGCACCGTGCTCAACCTGATCGCGGGACTGGTCGATCGATCACTTCTGATTGCCGACATCACTGGGCCTGCGGTGCGCTACCGGATGCTGGAACCAGTACGGCAGTACGCGGCCACCCGGCTAGAGAAGCGAGGAGACGAGGCGCACGCCAGAGAGGCGCACTTCCTTCATCACCTCAGCCTCGCTCGCCTGGCACACCCACACTTGCTCGCGGACCCGGCCCAGTGCGACTGGCTCGCCCGCCTCGACCTGGACTTGCCTGAGTTTCGCTCGGCTCTGAACTGGGGGTTTGCGAGCCAACCGTCACTGGCGGCTGAGATGGCGATCCTGCTCGGCTGGTTCTGGTGGTTCCGTGGCTACATCGCAGAGGGCCGAGGTTGGATGGAGAGAACGCTCGCGAGCGATGTCGGCAATGAGGCCATATGCGCGGCCGCCCTCGCGTTCGACGGCCGCTTGGCCAACCGCCAGGGTAACCATCGCCGAGCGGTATCCCGGTTCCTTGCGGCAGCCGACAAGTTCCGCAACCTCCGCGATGAGTCGGGCCTTGCCTTCATTCTTTTCGACCTGGGCGTCGCCGCCCGTGCAACCGGGCACCTGGTCAGGTCGAAAGTCCTACTGGAGAAAAGCTTGGCGATGGAGCGACGGCTCGGTGCCGAGGGTGTGGTTGCGTACGTCCTGCAAGAACTCGGAGTCTTGGCCATGCTCAGCGGTCAAGGGCGCCGCGCTGAACAGTTGTTCCGGGAGGCGGTTGGCCAACAGCAAGCAGCAGGAGACCGTTGGGGTGTCAGCGTGAATCTCGCCAATCTGGCCGAGCTGCTTCTCAGCCGGGGCGATACTGCCGAGGCGATACCGCTGCTGGCGCAGAGCTTGGGAATCATGGACGAGTTAGCCGATCCCTTCGTACTCGCCCAGCTGTTCGACTACATCGGCCTGGTGGCGATCGATGAAGGCGCAGTCGCCGCCGGTCTCCGCCTCCTCGGGGCTGGGGCTGCACTCCGCGACGGATTACACGTAAAGCCGACGGTCGCGCACGCTAGGCTCATTGAGCCCCGGCGGTCGCGCGCCGAGCGCCTGCTTGGTCGCCATGCCGCCGACCTCGCTTGGAGAGCGGGCCAGAAATGGCTGCCCTCAGAAGCGATAGCATCTGCTCGCCTCATCGCCGACGGCAGCGTCGGACGGGCAAGTCGTCTGAGCGCCCGGGAGCGGCAGGTGGCCGCGCTCGTCGCCGACGGTCTCACCAACGTGGAAATAGCCGATGTGCTGCACCTGTCTGAGCGGACGGTCGATAACCATGTCCAGCACGTGCTCAACAAGCTCGGGGTGCGTTCTCGGACGCAGATTGCCGTCTGGATGTCTCAGCAGGCAACAGCACGAAGCGCTGGGAGCGGTGGGTGAGTACTTTCACGGATGTCGGTGATCCCGTCAACCTCTAGGCTGCTCATTGGCACTACGCTTCGGAGGCTTGGGAGACGACATGAATGAAGTTGGCTCGACCCGTGCGGGGGAACTGGCGCTCAGGCTTCGCGAGAGCAACGAGAAACTGATCGAACTGTTGAATAGTCTGTCCGCCGAGCAATGGCGGCAATCGGTACCGCCCGACGGTCGGACCGTGGGTGTACTCACCCATCATCTCTCTACATCGCATCCCCTGGTGACCGACATTGCTCGGTCGGTCGCCGCCGGTGGGGGAATTCCACTCACCTGGGAGGCCGTCGACGAGTGGAACGCACAGCACGCGAAGGAGCACGCCGACTGTGAACCGGTGGATACTATCAATCTCCTCCGAGAGTCGACTGCTAAAGCCGCTGCCCTCATCGAGGGCTTCGATGATGAGCAGTTGGAGCGATCCGCACCACACCCTTTGCTGGATGGGCAAGTGACCACTGTTGCGGAACTGCTGGAACGTATGACTATCGGTCACACGCAGTGGCACCTCGAGGACATCCGGGTTGCGACTACCTAACGTCCCCCTAATCGTGGTCGCCGCTCCGGGAGCCGCGTCTCCGGCTTTCTGGGGCGGCGTACCACCAAAACGGTGTTGCGCGTGTGCTCAGTCTTCGTATGTCTCGCTCGGCTCGATGTCGATTGATCCGCGCCTTGACTACAGCTGAGACGGGTGCTCTGCGCCTGTCGCCATTGCCAGCCTCGCCTCCTCGAGCGTCTCTGCGGCCCCTCGTAGTCGCCCAACCTATCGCGCCGGTTCCTGGAGAGAATACGCGCTATCTTTCGGCCGGCTGGCCTCGTAACCTGGTTCTGGGTCGACGAATGAAGGAGCGTCTGGAGACCAATCGCTTGATCCTCCACCGCCTCGAGGCCGACGACTTCGACGCCTGGCTGCAGGGCAACCGGATCGATCTGGAGAACCGGACCGGCGCCCGCTTCCCGGCGGCGATGGAGCCGCCCCCGCTGTTCGAGGACGACATGCCGGCGCTCCGGGACCAGCTCCGGCGCTCGGGTGACGATCCGACCGTCTCGACGTGGCTGATGCTGGCGCGCTCCAAC
>JALZAW010000579.1 GCA_030948155.1 Candidatus Dormiibacterota bacterium
GCTTGAAACCTTCAGAAGGAGGCGCCGCCTTGACCAATGATGATGTCATCCACCGCAGCCGGCTCCGTCTCTTCGCGCTGGCCAGAGAGATGGGCAGCGTCCGCGCCGCTTGCCGGCTACTGGGAGTTCACCACTCGACTTACTACCGATGGCGACGCCAGCTGGTGCGCTTCGGACCCGAGCTGCTGCGGCCGCGGGAGCGCCGGCAGCCCCGGATGCCGAACGCGATTCCGCCCATGGTCGAACAACGCATCCTGGCCCTGGCCTTGGCATATCCGGGCTGGGGTCCTGGCCGTCTCAGCCTGGAGCTGGGTCGAGAGAAGTGGGGCGGCCTCAAGGTCTCGGCGAACGGGATCTGGCGGGTTCTCAAGCGGCATGGCCTGAACACCCGGGCCAAGCGCCTGAGCCTAGTCTGCGGCTACGCGGCACCTCCTCAGCCGGAGCGACCAGAGCCGCCGCCGGAGCGGCACATCGAGGCCAAGTACCCCGGTCACCGAGTTCAGTTCGACAACTTCTACATCGGCCGCCTGGCCGGCACCGAGGGCGTGATCTGGCAGTACTGCGAGACTTGCTGTTGGGACCTGTCCTACCCGGTCTGACCCTTGGCAGTACACGGGACGCATGTGTCCTTGCGCTGATTCGTCGACTGGTCGGGGGCGGGTCCCAATAACAAAGCTTGCCCAGGCCGAGGCGTGACCTTATAGGAGCCGGTTCAGGACCCATCGCAGTGCTGTCCGCTGGCCTGAGCAAAGCGGATGGGAGGAGGAACTGAGCTGGCAATGCAACGAGCCGAAATCACCGTAGGAGTCGACAGCCACAAGGACTTCAACGTCGCGGTTGCCCTGGATGCTCAAGGTCGAGTCTTAGGGACAACCACGGTTCCGACGACAACTGACGGCCACTCAAGGCTGTTCACCTGGGCTAGGTCCTTCGGCCCCGTCGCTGCGGTTGGAATCGAAGGCACGGGCAGCTATGGCGCCGGCCTCTGCAGACGTCTCCGCGCCACCGGTGTGCGCGTCCTCGAAGTGCAGCGGCCAGCGCGAAAGGCCGCGCGGGGAGCGGGAAAGACCGATTCACGGGATGCCGAGCGAGCTGCTCGTGCGGTCCTTTCTGGTGAGGCTCGCGTTCTTCCAAAGGGCGGCGACGGTGCCGTCGAGAGCCTACGTCTCATCTGGAGCAGCCGGCGGGGAGCAGTGAAGGCGCGGACCCAGGCGGCGAACCAGCTTCATGGTTTGCTGGTCACAGCGCCCGATACCCTGCGCGGAGAGCTGAGGCTGTTGAGCTGTCCTCAGCTGGCCGCCAGGCCGCAAGATGGCGTGTTTGTTCCGCAAGCGACCCCCGGACCGCCTGCAGGCTCGCCATACACTCGGTCGCCCGCCGCTACCTAGTTCTGGGGCAAGAGGTCAAAGCCCTCGACCAGGAGGTCCGGCGCCTTGTCGGCCAGGTCGCCCCTCAGCTGGTGGCCGCCCGGGGCATCGGTTATGAGACCGCTGCTGCGCTACTCGTGGCGGCCGGCGACAACCCAGATCGCCTGCGCTCTGAAGCGGCGTTCGCTCATCTTTGCGGTGCGGCTCCCATTCCGGCCAGCTCGGGCAGGACTGTGCGTCACCGGCTGAATCGTGCCGGCGAGCGTCGGGCCAACCGAGCTCTCTTCCTGATCGTCCTCTGCCGTATGTATCGCGATGAGCGGACCAAGGCCTACGTTACCCGGCGAACCGCGCAGGGGCTGTCCAAAAAAGAGATCATCCGCTGCTTGAAGCGCTACGTCGCTCGCGAGGTCTTCGCTCTGCTGCCTGGGCGAGGGGGTTGCGAATCATAGGAGCATCAGCGCCTGCGACGTGGCCTCCTCCTACACCTGGGCCGAGCTCCACGTCACTCCCAAGAACCCCTCTGCCCACTGGACCTCGGACTTGGCCCGGCGTGTCGCCCAGGAGCTCGCCGAGCGCGGCTGGAAGCTGGAGGCAGCGATGACTGACAACGCTTCCGAGTACCGAGCCCAGGAGTTCAACCACACTCTGGTCCAGCTCGGCATCAAGCACATCTTGGAGTTCCCCCGCTTAGGTGGACACCTGATGATTTGGGGCAGCAGCCCTGAGAGGAGGTGTCGAGATGCCACGTGGGGGATTCCATCCTCCCTATCCGTCCGAGTTCAAGGCGGAG
>JALZAW010000580.1 GCA_030948155.1 Candidatus Dormiibacterota bacterium
GCTCGTACTGAGTCTGGAGGTCTGGAATATACGTAGATCTGTGATCTCTCGAGCGTCGCCACATGATGCCGTTTCCCATCTCTAACATGAGCATGCTCCGACACCATCCGCCGATCAGTTAGCCAATGCACAGCCCGGACAGTCGCGCTGCGGAGCGGGCTGTGGTTCCCACGGACCCTCTTGAAAGATGGAGCGCCCTCTGAGAAGGACTTGGTGCTGAAGCCATGACCTCAGGAGGGGCTCTCATCCTGGATCGTAGATCTCGTCTCAACTTCTGTTACGGCCGACTTCTAGTCGTGGAGAGAATGGAGAGACAGGCTGGCCGGAAGCTGCGGTAGCAGAGGCAGCCGATGGCGTCGCCTTCGAAGTGATGGCGGTGCTGGGCTGCATCAGCGGATCTGTCGCCCACAACACTCTCCACGCCGGGTCGCTCCTGAGTTGGAGACTGAGGTGCTGCGGCTACGGCGCGAGTTGAAACTGGTGTCGCATGACCTCGCCGAGCGGGCCGGTCTGGCTACCTCGCCTTTGCCATTAGGTTCCGATCCGCGATGGCCTGCAGCGGCTGGCTGGACCAGCCGACCGGCCGAGTCATTCGGCGGATCGAGGCCAGCCAAGCCGGCGAGGAGGTCCAAATCGAGCTCAAGCAGCTGCGGTGGTGGCGTTAGCGAACACACAACAGGTCGGTCGAGAATTTCCTACCGTGTGGCGGGTGCGGACGCTGAAGGCCTCGCTCTACACCGTCCCGACCCGACCGTCCAGAGGCCGACGGCACAATCGCCTGGGACACCACCACCGTGCTCCTGGTCGGAGCCGAGGGCCGAGACGGCGGGACCGGCCTTGGATTCGCCTACACGACTGCGAAAGCAGAGGAAGTGGTGAAGAGCACGTTGGCGAAGGCGCCGGTGTCGAGCTGGAGCGGCCGCTGCACACGCTGCGGCACAGTTACGCTCGGGCCCTGCGCCGGGTGGAGGCGCCGCTGGAAGCTGTCCAGTACGCGCTCGACCACTCCACCGTGGCTACCACCTCGGTCTACCTGCGTCAGCTGGAGGGGCTGGACGATCCCTGGGCCCAAGCTTGCTGTCGAGCGGGGACTCGAAGGCGTGGAAGAGGCGTCTTCCGCGCCTGGGTTGGGCAATGAGCGCGGCTGACGCCGCGTCCACCCTAACAGAGCAACTCCGGCGTCGCCGCACGGCCCTGGGCTGGACCCTGGAACAGGTGGCGGAGCAGGCCCAGGTCTCGGTAGGCATGCTCTCCCTGATCGATACCGGCCATCGTGATCGCGGACGGCACAGCCACCCGGCGGCGGATCGAGGAGGTGAGGAGTGCGGCGCGGCTGTCCATTGGGCCCGATGGCCCAGTTTCCTTCCTTCGCGAGAGTTCGGAAACATGGCGCTGCTGCTCTCGCGCGGTTTGCTCTGCGCAGACCGGGACGATCATGCGACCGGGCGTCCCCTGGTTTACCGCCCCACCCCGCGGCTGCTGCAACTAGCGGGCGCGGAGACGCTCGAGGAGACGCGGGTCAGGCTGCGGGTCCGGCCGACTATGGGCCGCAGACGGGGCCAGCCCCTGCGACCGAGCCGCCTGCCGAATATCAAGCTCGCAACGGAGCAACGGAATGAAAGCGCGAGTGGCCCTGGACGAGGACCCAGGCGGGCAGCTGATCATCCGCCGCGAGGGCACTCGCATCGCGTTCGTTGTTCTGGACTTTCCTCGCGGGAGCTTCACCGCGGCCGCGGCGCCGCTAGGCGCCGCTGAGACCCACTGGCGCGGCAAAGCCTGGCTCGATAAAGGAGCCCAGCCCGCGACCACCGACCGGCGCATGTCTCCCATCGATCTTCGCCAGCGTACCTCTGGGTGCGGAGCCGATCGAAGCGAGCGGCTGGTCGCCATGTGAGGCGATCACGAGCACGTACTCTCCGGTGTCTTCAGCGGCCCTGGTCGACCCGGGCGGACCAGTCGATCTGAAGAGGTCTGCGTCGATTACAGTCCAGGCAAAGGTGGGGAATGGCTGAGCTAGACAGCTTGCGAGCGGCCGAGCATCCGCTGGGGAAGCCGGGAACTCCGGTCACCATCATTCCTGGAGCGCTGGCTGGGGAGATGGCCGGGCTTGCCACGGCGGCGGGCTGGGAGGTGAAGCCCTCTCAAGCCGCCGCTATCGAT
>JALZAW010000581.1 GCA_030948155.1 Candidatus Dormiibacterota bacterium
GCTCAACCTGCAGGAAGGGCGCCACCAACTGGCGCGAAGGATCTTCCATGGCCAGCGTGGCGAGCTGCGCAAGCGCTACCGCGAGGGCCAGGAGGACCAGCTAGGCGCGCTGGGTCTGGTGCTGAATGCCGTTGTGCTCTGGAGCACTCGCTATATGGACCTGGCCGTGACCCGACTGCGCCAGCTCGGCCGAGAGGTCCTGCCTGAGGATCTGGCTCGGCTCTCACCGCTGGGCTTCCGGCACATCAACTTCCTAGGCCGCTATGCCTTTGCCCTGCCTGCCGAGCCGGGAGAGCTCAGACCACTGGGCGATCCGGATGCCGCCGAGGACGATGAGGAGGCTGCTTGAACCGCCCGCCGCTGGTCCCCGCGCGACGACCTCGATGCGAAGGGCGAGAAACCCACGTCGAATCCCGGGGAGCGCCCGAAGCTCGCGATAACCCACGCTACTGCGAGCGCCGATGGGCTGATAGGCAGTGGGCCGGTCGAGCTGGTGTCGTTCGGCGCGCCTGTTGTCTAGTGGCGCGTCGGCTGGTTTAGTAAGGCGCGATGAGCGGAGGATGTTGATGGGGGGCTCTGAGCCCAGATACCAACTCGGCAGCGATGCCGTCGAGCTCGAGCGGCTAAAACACCAGGGCGGAGTGCTGGCCCTCGCTACACGCACGATCCTGCAAACCGCCGGGATCCGCCCGGGTATGCGTGTCCTCGATCTGGGCTCGGGGACGGGAGACGTGACGTTCGTCGCGGCTGCACTCGTAGGGGCCTCCGGCGAGGTGGTCGGCATGGATCGTTCGGCAGAAGCGGTCGCCACCGCCGAGGCTCGCGCGCAGCAGCATGAGTTGGGCAACGTCAGGTTCGTCACAGGCGATATCCACGAGGCGGCCGCGGGCGGTCAGTTCGATGCGATCGTCGGACGATTGGTCCTGATGTATGTGTCCGACCCTGCCGCGGTGCTCAGAACGCAAGCCGCGCTGCTCCGCCCGGGCGGCGTGGTCGCGCCGATCGAGTTCGATCTTCGCAGCGCGCGCTCTTTGCCTCCGACGCCTCTGGTAGGTCAGTCGCTGGAATGGCTGCTGAAAGCCTTCGAGCGAGCGGGCATCCAGCCGTCGCTCGGATTGCGGCTGTGGGGGACACTTCTGGAGGCCGGCCTCCGGCCGCTAGGGATGATCGGGATCCAACCCCACTTCGGACCCCAAGACCCGGACGGTCCAGCGATCCTCTCGGGGATCGTCAGGGCCGTGCTCCCGTTGATGGAACGGACCGGCGTTGCGACGGCACAGGAGGTTGGAATCGAGACCTTCCAGAGGCGATTGACCGACGAGTTGGTCGGCAACGGGGCGGTGTTCGCCCACCCGATCCTGCTGTCCGCATGGGGCACGGCGGCTGAGCCTGAAGTCAGCCGCCACGGTTCATCGTTGTAATCGTGTGTCACGGCTCACTCTGACCGGCAGCAAGTCAGCTCCGTGCGGCCGAGCGGCGTCACCATGCGACCAACGATGCCGTCGATAACCTGCGGTTATCCCGAGCCGCAGCGCGTCATTGGCCTCGTGCCATCTGGACGTCCAGTTCAGACCCTACATCCAGGGTGTGCTGCTACCGGCCCAATGTCGCTATCAACTTAGCTCGAATGACGCACCGGAGGGGCCGTCCCTTGGCCTCTGCGCCCTGCTTAGCGCTATTTTCGTTCTAGATATTCCTCAACCCCCAGGCAGCGCCCGCTGTCGCTCCTTGCCGCCCTTGCCGCTGTAGCGGTAGAAGCCGCCCTCCAGGTCCAGGTCGCGCCAGCGCAGGTTCAGCACTTCGCTGCGCCGGCGCCCGGTGAGCAGGTAGGCCAGGAGCAGGGCGCGCAGGCGCAGGCCGGCCGCGGACTCGACCGGAATCGCAACCAGCAGCCGAGCCACCTGCTCGGCGCTCAGGCCTCGGGCCCTGGCGTAGGGCTCCCGCCGCGGCGGCCGGATCCCCTCGGTGGGGTCGTCGGGACGCAGGCCTTCGGCGCGTGCCCAGCGGTAGAAGCGACGCAGGCCGGCCAGCTCGGCGGTCTGGGTGGAGCTGGAGAGCGGACCTTCGTAGTCTCCCCATCTCCCCCGCCGACCCCGAGCCAGGAAGCGCTCCAGCTCGGAGCGCTCGGCCTGCAGCGGATCCAGCCCGAAGCCG
>JALZAW010000102.1 GCA_030948155.1 Candidatus Dormiibacterota bacterium
CCATAGTGCTGAGTCCCGTCCTGGGCCTGGCAGCAATAGGGATCAAGGTGAGTAGTCGAGGGCCCGTGCTGTATCGGGCGGTGCGCGTAGGCATCGACGGTAGGCCCTTCACGATGTACAAGCTGCGCACGATGCGGCCGCACGGGGTCGGCCCTGTGATCACCAGCTGCGACGACCCTCGCGTCTTCTTCTTGGGTCGCTGGCTCCGACGTCTCAAGATCGACGAGCTTCCGCAGCTCGTGAACGTGCTCAAGGGTGACATGTCGGTCGTTGGACCCAGGCCGGAGGACCCTGAGATCGTCCAGAGATACTATGGGCCTGCGCAGCTTGAGACGCTCACCGTGCTGCCCGGCCTGGCCAGCCCAGGCAGCATCTACGGTTCGACTCATGGTGAGCCGCTGCTCCTAGGAGTAGACAGCGAGCGGCTGTACGTCGAGCAGGTGCTGCCGCTGAAGCTCGCACTCGAACTGGTCTATGTGCGGCGGGCGTCGCTCAGTTACGACCTCTTGATAGTCGCCAGAACGTTCGCCGTCCTGTTCGGCCTCATCGTGGGCAGGCGCGACTTCGGGCGTCCGCCGGAGATTCGCCAGGTGATGGAGCTGGCAGCCAGCGAAGGGATCGGCCCGTCGGCGAAAGCCGCCGGTGTCAGTGGCCTAGCGATCAATGCCGTCAGGGTCAGCGGGGACGGCGCAGTGGTTGAGGACTGAATGGAACTGACTGAGGCCGCCCGTAGGATTCTGCTTGGACACTGGTTGGTGATCGCGATTTGCATCGCGGGCGGGCTGGGGGTAGCGCTGGCCCTCCACCGTGAGGACACGCCCAAGTACGTCGCCACGACACGTCTGGTGCTCGATGCTCACGACCCGCAGGCCATCGCGGAGGCAACGTCCCTCTATGATTCGGCCCGCGCGATTGTCACCAGCCCGTCACACGTAAGCGCGGCGCTGGCGCGCGTAGGCGCTTCCAGGGACGCCACAGTGCTCGCGGCCCAGGACGTAAGCCTGCAGGGCATGGGTAGCTCCAATGTCATGCAGCTGACTGTCCGGGACCGGGACCCGAAGGTCGCTTCGGGACTCGCCAACGCTCTGGCGGACGACTTGATTCAGACCCGTCTTGCCATCGACAGTGGCGCGCTGGAGTCACAGGTGAAGGACGTGCAGGCCAAGCTCGACGAGACGGATAAGCAGATCGCTCAGCTGCTAAATCAGGCTGGCGGCAACGGTGGGGCCGCCCAGGCCCAACTGACCCCGCTCCAGAACCAGCGCAACAACCTGGCTCAGGAGAAGCAGACACTGGTCGGCCAGCGTGACGCTAGGCCGAATCCCCTGATCGTGGACCCGGCAGTGCCGCCGTCCCGCCCTGAGCCGACGCGATTGCCGCTCGACCTTGCTCTTGGTGTACTCCTCGGGGTCGTGGCTGGCCTTGGGGTGGCTGCGATTCGAGAGACCGCCTGGCCGACGATAAGCGGGCCGAAAGCCCTCGTACGGACTGCCGACGCACCGACCCTCGGTCACTTGAGCGAGGGCGCGCGAACCGCTTCGTTCGTCGACTGCGCACCGGTGTCTCGCCTCTTGCGGCTCGCGGCGGTCTCGAGCGGGGCGAACGGGATTCTCCTGGTCCCGGTGGGGCCACCAGTTCAGCTTGCCAAGCTGGCCTGGCAGCTCGGTCGCCAAGCGAGCGATGGGGACCAGGGATCGATCAGGGTTTACGACCAACCGCCCGGGCGAGACATTTCTCGGTGGAACACCCGCATCGTCCTGGTCACCCCAACGAAGCTGCGACGGTCTGACTTCGAGTCCGTCCAGGAACTGCTCGTCAGAGCCAGATGGGCGCCTGTGCTCGGGCTCATAACGTATTCCCCAGATCAGTGGCCAAGGGGACGGATCTGGCGGTGGCCCCATCTCCGTCACCGTAGACAGCGCCAGCTGGCGGCTGTCGGTCAAATGCTTGGCAACAAGCCCTCCGGCCTGCTGCACGAGCCGGACACCGGAGTCGGCGAATGATAGAAGCTTCGTCGGCGACCCGGGAAGGCGGACATTCCCAGGATTCGGCGAACGTGCCAAGGTGGGTCCTGGCCCCCGTAGCGTTGGCGGTCTCTCTGATGCCCCTCCTCAAGCCAGACGGGCCTGGGAACTCCTCACCGGTCGACGTGGTGATCGCGCTGGCAATCGCCGCAACATTAGTCTGGGCAGTGAGCAGGAGAGAGAGCCTCCGCTTCCCGTATGCCATCGCGGTGGCGGTGGTCATCGCAGCAGGTGCCCTGGCCGGCCTGGGCGGTGCTTTCCCGGTGTTGAGCCTGACGCAGCTGATCCAGGATCTGGCGCTGCTGCTCTGGTGCGGCGTGATCGTCAACGCCTCTCGAACGAGTGCTGCCATGCGGACTCTGTTGCGGACGTGGTGCTGGAGCGGGCTGGCCTGGGCCACTTTTCTAGTTGCCGCTTATGTGAGCGGCCATCAGGACCTGGCGGGCGTCAGCGCCAGGGTAGGCGCCCGAGCATCGCTGACGTTCGGCGACCCGAATCTCGCTTCCAGCTACTTCATGCTAACGCTGATCCTGCTTTGGGTCGCGGGCTGCCCCGTGCGTCGCTCGCTGCGGTGGGCGGCGACGGCGCTACTCCTCGCTGCCATGGTCCTGACTGGTTCCAATGGCGCCTTCCTGTCACTTCTGGTAGGCGCCGGCGCGGGCGCAATCTTTTGGGTCTACCAGCGGCACGGGGCGCCGGCCGCCCTTGCCGCCACGTGCGCCTACGTGCTTCTCGCGGTCGCCGCCGCGTCTGCGGTCCAGCTCGCGGACGTGCAGACGTTGGCCGAGAACAGCGGCCAACCGCTTCTCCGAGACTCGCTCGGTCGTAGTGATCAGAGCGTGGCTCAACGCCTCACCATTTTCTCGGAGATTTCCGATCTGCACGCCCAGGGGACGCTGCTTGGCTGGGGGCCGCGCGCGACGAAGGCCGTGCTTCAGGAAGAGCAGGCCGCATACCCCAAGGAAGCACACAACGACTACATCGCTTCCTTCGTCGAACGGGGTCCGCTCGGCTCGATCGGTCTGCTTCTGCTAGTGGCTTCCTTGACGTGGAGGATGTCGAGGGTTCTTGGACGCGACGCTGCTCGGCAGCTGTCCATTGCGGGCCTGGCGCCGGCTCCGCTGCTGGCGGCCATCGTAGCGGTTGCGGTGGAGGCGTCGAATGAGCAGGTCCTCCACTTCCGTCACGTCTGGGCGATCTTCGCCGTGATCGCTGCCGTCTCGATCTGGTACTGCTGCCGCCAGCCCGCCCCGCCGCGTCGCGAGGTGCAGGAGCTGGTCACCCGACCCGTGCCGGTGCATCCATGACGAGGAGATCGGTGAGCTGTCACATCGACGGTCTGCCTCCGCCGCCGGCGGTGCTCGAGCATGGCTTCCCAATCCAGGCTGTCCTCACGCAGCCCCCGGAGATTCGCCGCTCCAAAGAGCGGGGCCGGAGACTGCGCCTCACTGTGTGCAACGAAGCCGTGAGGTGCTAAGCCGGTTGCGATTTGCATGGCGGTGGATGACAGCCGCGAGCCTCACCCTGATCGTGTTGGCGACTCTGGCAGGTGCGGTGTCCGGGCTCGGTCTGGCTGCATCGACGGGGGCAACCGTTACGTCGGCCACCCTGCCAATCTTCGTGCGCGGCGCTTACGGGCGCGACAGCACGTGCCGAACAGCGAGCACCGCCAGCGATAATGGCTGCGCCTACGGAACCGGTCTCGACGACATCGCGGCTGCTCGGTTCAATACGGTCCAGGCCAACGCTTGGCCGGAGGCACTGGCGCCGATCGCAGCCAGAGGGCTGAAGGCGATCGTTTGGGTCGGGGGCTGGAATAAAACGAGGTGCGCCTGGGACCTCTCAGAGGTCCAGCTCTCGGAGAGGATCAATTCGATCAAGACAAGCCCAGCGGTGCTGGCCTACTACCTGGCCGACGAGCCGTCGTTCTCCTATTGTCCAAACGCGCCCGCAGCCTTCGCGCGCCGCACCGCCCTTGTCCACCGACTCCATCCAGGCAGCAAGACGTTCGCTGTTATGCCCAACTGGGATCGCGGCCCGGTCGACTACTTGCGATGGGGAAACGCCGTCGACGTGCTTGGTTTCGACCTCTATCCTTGTCACTTCCTCAACGGAGCCGACGCGAACGCCAGGACGAAGGTCCGACAACCATGCGATTTTGCCGAGGTGACGGACAACGGCATTCGGATGATCGAGCAAGCCGGCATCACGGGATACATTGGCGTGCTGCAGGACTTCCAGGACTGCTTCTACGAGCTACCCAGCAATGAGGATCTACTCACCCAGGCGAAACACTGGCAGCAGCTGGCGTTCCACATGGCCGGGTACCTCTTCTTCTCCTGGAACTTCAACGCCAGTCCCTGTGCTAACGCCAGTCTCGGTGTCAATCTCGATCACGCTCCTGGAAACGTGGCGGCGCTCACCCAGGTCAATACACATCTGTTCGCGCGTGGGGTCGCGGCCGGTGCCTGACTCGCGCCCCTACAGAGCCAAAGACTTGACGGCGAACCGTCCACCGATGAGAGAGTCAGGAGCTGCCGGAGCTGCTGCGCGAAGGCTCGGATTTCGACCGTGGTCGCGGCCGGTACGGGTGGGGAGAGTCGGGGAATGGTAGGTTCCTTCGCTGTGGGAGGGAGCGAGCCTGAAGAGCTGCAGGGTCGAGAAGAGCAATTCCTCTTGGCCACTTCGCTACTTGCGAAGATGGAGGTGGGGCCGCAAGCGCTCCTCGTCCAGGGCGAACAAGGGGTCGGCAAGACGGCCTTCCTCCTCAAGGTGCTCCGCTCCGCTCGCGAGATGGGGCACGAAGTCATGCTGGCCAGACCATCCAGCCTTGAGGCGTCTCTGGCCTTTGCCGGGCTGGGTGACCTCCTCGACCAGGTGACGGACAGCCAGTTGGACAGCCTCTCCGCACCTCTACGGCAGGCGCTGGAGGGCGTCCTGCTTCGCGCGGAAAGTCTCCGACCGACATTCGACGTCAGGGCTGTTTCGCTCGGGCTCCTCACCATCCTCCGCGGCCTTGCTGCCCGAGTGCCCATCGTGCTGGGGATCGACGACGCCGAGTGGCTGGACGTGCCCACGTCCGAGGCAATCGGCTTCGCCTTGCGCCGGCTTGGTGGCCAGCCAGTAGTGCTGGTCGCCACATGTGGCGTAGAGACCGGCGAGCTGACGATGTTCCAACGGATGCGAGACGTAGCGGTTCTACGTCTGCTCCTGGAGCCTCTTAGCGAGGAGAGCCTGGGTGAACTGATCCGCTCTCGATTGACCGTGAACCTGCCGCGTCCGACGATGATGGAGATCCACGGCATGTCAGGGGGGAATCCGGCCATGGCTCTCGAAATAGCGTGCGCCCTGATTCGCGGCGAGATTAGTCAGCGGCCGGGAGAACCGCTTGCCCCGCCTGAGGGACTGGGCCAGATCGTTCGTAAGCAACTCATCCAGCTTACGAACGAAGCCAGGGACGCGCTGCTCGTTACGGCGGCACTCGACCAGCAGGCACTCCCGATGGTCCACGCGGTGTTGGGAGCCGCCGGACGCACCGGAGTGGATGACGCGATCAGTGCAGGGTTACTCGAGCTGGACGGTGACCTACTGCGGTTCAGATGGCCCTTGACTGCCACAACTGCCTACCACGAAGCCAGTCCTACCCGTCGACAGGAGATCCATCGCCTTCTTGCCGGCATCGCGATCGAGCCGGAGAAGCGAGCTCGCCACCTGGCGCTGGCGAGCAGCGGCGCCGACGGCGAGCTGGCGGCTTTTCTGGAGCGGACCGCTGATGAGGTGCACAGGAGAGGTTCACTGCAGGAAGCGGCTGACCTCGCCGATCTGGCGGTTCAAATGACCCCGCCAGAAGAAGCTAGGGAAGCGACAAGGCGGCAGCTCATCGCTGCGAGGTATCGCGCCAGAATCGGCGACACGAAAGCCGCGTTGGAGTCCCTGGAAGCGATTAGCAACCGACTGGAGGCTGGACCGAACCGCATCGAGGTCCTTTCGTGTCTCGGCACAATGAGACTGATCAACGGGGGGCCGCACGCCGTGCGCGACTTGCTCCGTACCGCGTCCGCGGAGGCCGCCGGCTGTGCCCGCAGTTCGGGCGTGGTTGCGCTCCTCCAGGGGGCGGCCCACTACCTCGCAGGGGAGCTCAAACCTGCCGCGGCCGCCGCCGAGCGTGCAATGCACCTCTCTCTGGAGGCCGGCGATCGCCATTTGAGCGCCATCGCGTCCGTGCTCGTGGCGGCGGTGACCTTCTCGCTGGGTAAACCCGGCTGCCGCCAATACCTGGAGCGGGTCCCTAGCGTTGCAGGTGGCCTTGGTTCGACCCTCGTGCCTCTCTACGCCGGAACCGTAGAGGCGCACGTGGCAGTGTTCCAGGACGACCTCGTGTCCGCTCGGGCCGCTCTGGAGTCGGCGCGCGAGAATGCGGAAGCTGCGCAGCACGGCCCACTTCTTTCTCTTCTGACCGGGCGCCTCGCGGAGACCCTGTGCTGGCTGGGCAACTATCGGGAGGCTGCCAGATTGGCGAGGCAGGGCGCGGAGGTGGCTAGCGCTGTTGGCGCCAACGCGCTTCGAGCCCTTTTGCTCTATTCGTCGGCACTTGCGGACGCGTACGAGGGTCGGATTGAGCACGCAAGGCAGCTGGCAAGGCGAGGGGAGGAGATCGCGGTCGAAGCCGGCACAGCTCCCTGGGCTGCGCTCAACAGCGCGGTGCTCGGCCATGTCGAGCTCGTTCTCGGTAACGCCGAGCTGGCTGTTCAGTATTTCCGGCCACTTCTTGGTCGCTACCTGGGGCCAGGGTCCGAGCCCGGTCTACTTCGTCTCCTGCCAGACGCGATCGAGGCGCTGGTTGGCACAGGTGATCTGACGCAAGCGCAGCAACTCATCTCGGACCTCGAAGAAGCCGGCCGGACGCTGGGGGCAAGTTGGCCGTCCGCGTCGGCGGCCCGCTGCCGGGCGCTTCTCGCGGCAGCGAACGGCGATCTCACTCAGGCCGCGGTCCTTGCCTCCAGCTCGGTCGAATACGAACGGCGGCTTCCGATGCCGCGACCGCTGGAACTCGGCCGGCACCTCCTTCTATACGGTACGGTGGTCCGCCGGCTGAAACAGCGTCGGTTGGCCGCCGCCGCGCTGTCGGAGGCCCGTACGAGCTTCGCAGACGTCGGGGCGCTCCTCTGGCTGTCCCGAGCCAGCGTGGATAGTGAGAGGCTGGGTGGTCGCGGGTATGCGAGAAGCGGTCTCACACCGACGCAGGAGCGTGTGGCCGAACTGGTCGCCCGTGGGTTGAGCAATCGGGAGGTGGCACGTGCGCTTTTCGTCACCGTCAATACGGTAGAGGACAACCTGAAGGCGATCTACCGGAGGCTCGACGTGCATTCCCGTTCTGCGCTCACCTATCGACTCGTCAGCGAAGCGGCCGTGCGAGGCGGAGTCGCCAATCGGCGTCAGGACGGCCCACGCAATGCCCGACGGAATGAACTGGCCGGTAAAGTACCCGCAGAGTGGCCTGGCACTGTCGACAAGTGATGCTTCAACAGAAGAAGGCTACGCCCAGCTTGCCCATCAGAGGGAAGACGACGATTCGTCAGGCTCAATCCACTGCAGGGGAACTTAATGACTCGTAAACCGTTTGTCGCTGCGGCGGCGTTCGCACTGCTAACAAGTTGCGGCTGGAGCACCGGAGGAAGTCCCCCGCTTGGGAGTCACCAGACGACCAACGATGGCAGCTCGTCGGCGAGCCCGCACGTAATGGTGATAGTCGAGGAGAACCACAGCTCTGAGTCCATCATCAGGAACCCCGAGCTACCTTATATCAACAGCCTGGCCCAGCAGTACGGATCGGCAACCAAATGGGCGGGCGTGGCACATCCGAGCCTGCCGAATTATCTGGCCATGATCTCGGGGTCGACGTGGAACAGCACCTCAGACAGCACGCCGGCGAAAGCGACTTATCCGGGGCCGACGCTAGCGGACGAACTTGCGTCGAAGAATGTCGGCTGGAAGGCATACATGGAGGACATGCCACACCGGTGCGACACGACCGATACCTATGGGCCTAATGGCTACGACGTGAACCACAACCCGTTTGTTTACTTCAGGTCGATAACGGGGACTCCCTCACAATGCAACCGCATCGTCCCGTTCGACGAGTTCGGCGCCGATCTCAAGAG
>JALZAW010000103.1 GCA_030948155.1 Candidatus Dormiibacterota bacterium
GCACAACTCAGGCACAGCTGTCAAGCGACGCTCTGCGGCTGAGAGACGCCCGGTTACGCACCGAGACCCGACGTAATTGGGAGAGGGGCAACTGCCCCTCTCTGCCACCCGAGCCATTCTTTGCACCTCTGTCGCTATGATCGGTACGTTCTGATGAACGAGAAGATACTGAATCTGACCACCGATCAGCATGCCTTCGTGGAAGACATGGGCCAGCTCATGACGGGTTGGGGTATCGCCCGGAACACCGGCAGGATCTGGGGCTACCTCCTCCTCCACCAAGGTCCGGCCAGTCTGGACCAGATAGCAGCTGACCTGGAGATCGCCAAGAGCGGCGTCAGCGTCGCCACCCGGCAGCTCGTGCAGTTCGGGCTGGCCCGGGGGATCGGCGAACGTGGCAGCCGGCGCCTGCTCTACGAGGCCCTGGCCGACCTGGAGGGCATCTTCGCCGCCCGCAACACAGGGGTGATCGCGCTCCGCCAGGCGCTGCGGCAGGGCGCCGCCGCGGCTCCCTCCGGCGCGGGGCGGGAGCGACTGTCGGCGATGGCCGAGATGGTTCAGGAGTTCGTCGATATGGTGCCCACACTGCTGAGGCAGCTGCGGGAGAGGCGTAGATAGCCCGGAAAGGAGAAGAGAATGACGAGCGCCATCCGCACAGATGTGCTGACCAAGGACTACGGTGCTGGGTGCGGGCTGTTCGCCCTTGACCTTGAGGTCTCCGAAGGCGAGGTCTTCGGCTACCTGGGGCCGAACGGCGCCGGCAAGACGACCACCATCCGGCTCCTCATGGGCCTCGCCCGGCCGACCCGAGGCGCGGCCACGATATTCGGGCTCGACTGCCAGTCGCAGGCGGTCCAAGTCAAGCGCCATGTGAGCTACGTTCCGGGCGAGCTGCCCCAGTTCGGCTCGCTGCGCGGCCGAGAGGTCATCTCCTACCTGGGTGCGATGGCCGGCGGCGTCGACCAGGCCCAGGTAAAGGAGCTCAGCGAGCGCCTGAAGCTCGACCTCAGCCGGCGCTTTCGGGAGTACAGCACAGGCAATAAGAAGAAGCTGGCCCTGGTGCTCGCCTTCATGAAACGCCCGCGGCTGCTGATCCTGGACGAGCCGACGAGCGGCCTGGATCCCCTCAATCAGCAGCAGTTCTACGCAATGGTGCACGAAGCGCGGCAGGGTGGGGCGACTGTCTTCCTATCGTCCCATGTGCTCTCCGAGGTCCAGCACGTCTGCGACCGGGTGGGCATCATTCGGGCCGGCCAGTTGGTGAAGGTGGCCAGCCTGGAGGAGCTGCATGAGATCCGCATGCACCGCGTCGAGCTGGAATTCGACGGCGAGGTGCCGCTGGCGGCGATCCGGGCGGCCGAGGGAGTCGGCGAAGCGGTGGCGCAGAACCATCGCGTCCGCTGCGTCGTGCGCGGGAGTTTCGAGCCGCTCCTGGCTGCCATCGCTCGCGCCCGCGTCGTGAATCTCACAAGCCAAGAGCCGAGCCTGGAGGAGATGTTCCTCGTGTACTACGCGGGAACCGAGGAGGAACCGGTGCCGCAGACATGCTGAGATACCTGTTCCGCCTTCACCGCTGGGGCATGATCGGCTACTCCCTGGTTCTCGCCTTCTCCACGTACGTGCAGAGCTCCGCTTACCAGCAGGCGGCGGGCACCACCCCGGCCAGCCGAGCTGCCTTCGCCCGCAGCATGGGCGCACTCGCCGCGCAGTTGAGCTACCTGCTGCCGCCTCCGCACCGGCTGGACACGCTTGCCGGCTACGTGGCGTGGCGGTCCTACGGCCCGCTCCCGCTGGTCCTGATGGTGTGGGCGATAGCGGCAGCCGCGGGCGCCGTCCGCGGCGACGAGGAGAAGCAGCTGGTCGACTGCTGGCTGGCGGAGGGCGTCTCGCGCGCCCGGTTGGTGGCCGCCCGGCTTGCGGCCTTCGCCGCGGCCTCCTTGGTCGCGTGCGCCGTGGGCGGCATCTTTGCGCTGCTGGGCGCGGCCCGGGTGGAGCCCCTGGGACTGGGCCCAGCGGCCGGCCAGACGCTCGCACTCTGGCTGTTCAGCGTCTCGTCCTTCAGCCTCTGCTATCTGGTAGCGCAGCTCGCCTCGACGACGCGGGGGGCGCAGGCGGCCGGCGCCGCACTGCTTTTGGTCCTCTATCTTTGCAACGTCCTCGGCCGGACGCAGCCCTCGCTGGACTGGCTTGCGTGGGT
The DNA here is from genome assembly GCA_030948155.1 of Candidatus Dormiibacterota bacterium. Lineage (GTDB taxonomy): Bacteria > Chloroflexota > Dormibacteria > Dormibacterales > Dormibacteraceae > Dormiibacter. The sequence continues at coordinate 2,198 of JALZAW010000103.1, forward strand.
GTCGCCGTTCAGGTGGTACGACGCCACCGACGCACTTCCTCCGGGCGGTCACGTGGACGTCGCAGGCATTCTGCTCAGCCTCGCCGCCGCCCTCGCCGCCACAGTCCTCTCAGCGCTCGCGTTCGCGCGCCGCGACCTCCGCCGGCAGCTGTTCGCGCGGCAGGTCGTCACCAGGCGCACACGGGACGTCGCGCCGTCGCCGCTGCTGACCTGGCCGGTGGGACGGCTGCTCTACCGCCAGCGTGGTGTACTGCTCGGCTGGGGAGCAGTCATCGCAGTATTGGCGGTTTTCATGGTCTCATTAGCGCGGGGAGCCGTCGACAGCCTGAACGGCGTGCCGGCGATGCACGCCTGGCTCACGCATGGCGGCGGGGACCCCTACCGGGGTTTCATCGCCACCTTCTGGTTCGGCATCGCCCAGCTGCTGCTCGCCGGCTTCGCCATCCACGTCGTCTCCATCTGGGGCGCCGACGACACCGAGGGCATCTTGGCCGCAGAACTGAGCACTCCACGCCATCGCTGGGCGATTCTCGCCGAGCGCGCGATCGCGGCGACGGCGGGGATTGTCCTGCTGGTGGCGGTCGGATCGCTGCTCACCGAGATCGCTGCCACCGCCTCCGGCAGCAGCCTTGACGCGGCCGCCGTCTTCCAGGCATCATGGCTGCTGATCCCGTTCGCGCTCACGTTTGCGGCAGTGGGCGCCATCGCCGACGCGGAGTGGCCGCGGGCGGTGGTCGGGGTGCTGGGCGGCCTCGCCTTCTTCAGCTACGTGGTCTATCAGCTGACGCCGCTCATGAAGTGGCCGAGCTGGGCTTCCAACCTTTCAGTATTCCAGCTCTACGGGACGCCGCTCCTGACCGGCGTCAACTGGGCAGGCCTCTGGGCAATGCTCGCCATCGTCCTCGCCGGCTTCGGCCTAGCGACGGTGCTGATGCAGCGGCGAGAGGTCGTCACCTGATCACATGCCGGCGCGGCCGCCCCTTTGGGAGTGTGTCTCGGGGAGTTGCCCAATGCCCGAGACCCGAGCGACACTATGATTTGCGCTGGAGCCGAGTTGGGCTGAGCCGGTTCCCCCGAGAAAGGGCTCGATCGGCCGCAAGCGAACGCTAGGGAGGAGTTTATGGCAACGGAGCTCAAGGTTCTGCAGGTTTCGCTCGAGGACCGGTCAGGAGCCCTGGCCGAGGTCGCCGGCGCGATCGCCGAGGCGGGCGTCAACATCGAGGCGGTGCTCGCCTACTCGGTCGGCGGTCAGACCGAGGCGCACCTGGCTTTCGCCGACGGCGAGGCGGCCAGGAGCGCACTGGAAGCCGCTGGGCACCGAGTGGCCGGCGAGCGAAACGCTTTCGTGGTCCAGATGGAAGACCGCGTGGGTGCTCTGGCGGAGCTGACTCAACGACTCGCCGGCGCTGGCGTGAACCTCTCTCTCACCCACCTCGCCACTAACAATCGGCTTCTGCTCTCAGCCGACGACGAGGGGACCCTGCGCTCCCTGGTGTAGCCGACTCTCGGGCCTTTGCGAGGGGCCTGAGCGCCGACCGGAACGGTGAGCGCACCGTCCGGAAGGAGGGATGACCGGTGTCACTGAACCACGTAGCCCTGACGGTGAGCGACCGTGAGCGATCGGCAGCCTTTTATGCCCGGCACTTCCAGCTCACTGAGCGCGTCCACGAGGACGAGCATCTGTTGATCGTCGGTTCATCCGACGGGTCGCTCCTGGCGTTGACCGAGGGTCCGGTTCCGGGCAACCTGCCGCGAACCAATCACTTCGGCTTCCAGTTGGCTTCCGCTGAGGACGTCAGAAGGGAACGCATGCAGCTGCGTGAAGCGGGCGTGGCCGAGACCGAATGGCAGGACGACGGTGTGTTCGTCCGGGTCCAGGTGACCGATCCGGACGGCTACCGGGTCGACCTCTTCGCCCACTGAGGTGATCCGTTTTGAGAGCAGACCTGGACGAGGAGCACACCCTGATGTTGATGACCACACCGAGACGATCCCAGGCAACCTTATTGAGCGGGTGCTGGGACTGGTTGAAGCCAGCAGCTCAGATCGAGGTGTTGCAGGTCCGCGGGGACCTCACTGAGCAAGGCTGAACGCACGGCGCCAACGCCACCGTCGCCCTGCGCTACACAGGCGGTAGCAGCTTCAGCTTCGGCGGCCCCGTCTGCCACGGCACCTCCGTGGTCAGTCGGCCAGAGGTCAGCAACAGCCAAGCGGCAGCTTGGCGGTGCACGTGCCAGGACCCGCCACCCTTGGAAAGGGCCTTGACAAGACCAGTGTCAGCGACGAACAGTAGTCACACAGGGGAGCTGGAGGCAGGTCTGGCAGTCGTTTTCGAGGGTCATCCGTCCCCCTGGAGCGTCGGTAGCTGGTTCGAGGAGCCCAAGAGACTGCCCAGGTCGCGTTTAGCCCAGAGGAGTGGAGCAGATGGCCGAAACGAAGATGCGCAAATTCATGAACGATCCCGCCAACGTGGTGAAGGAGTCATTGGCGGGACTGGCTGCCGCTCACCCGAACCTGCTGCGCTACGACTCCGCTGCCCAGATAGTCGTCCGCAAGGACGCGCCCAAGCCGGGCAAGGTGGCGCTGATCTCGGGTGGAGGCTCCGGGCACGAGCCCCTTCACGGCGGCTTCGTCGGCCTCGGCATGCTCGACGCCGCCTGTCCGGGCGAGGTCTTCACCTCACCTGTGCCTGACCAGATGCTCGCCGCCACCAAGGCAGTGGACGGCGGCGCGGGCGTCGTTCACATAGTCAAGAACTACACGGGCGACGTGATGAACTTCAAGATGGCGGCGGAAGACGCCGCCGACGACGGCATCAAGGTCTCCGCGATCGTCATCGATGACGATGTGGCAGTACAGGATTCCCTCTACACTGCCGGCCGGCGCGGCGTCGGCGCCACAGTCCTGGCTGAGAAGATAGCAGGCGCCGCGGCCGAGAGCGGCGCTGATCTGGCCACCGTCAGTGACACCGTGAAACGTGTAAACGCGAGTGCGCGCTCCTTTGGCGTGGCGCTCTCCTCCTGCACACCGCCCGCGGCCGGCAAGCCCATCTTCGACCTGCCCGAGGGGGAGATCGAGCTGGGCATCGGCATCCATGGCGAGCCCGGCCGGCGCCGGGCACAGCTGGGCGGCGCCGCCGAGGTGGTCGAGGTCATGATCGAGGCCGTGATGAGCGACCTGAAACCGAGCTCGGGAAGCCAGGTGCTGGCTTTCGTCAACGGGATGGGCGGGACTCCCTTGATCGAGCTCTACCTGCTCTATGCCGAGGTTGACCGCAAACTCCGAGCGGCTGGCGTGGAGCCCGTGCGCTGCCTCATCGGAAACTACATCACCTCCCTGGAGATGGCAGGAGCGTCGCTGACCGTGCTCCAGCTCGACGAGGACCTCCTCAGGCTTTGGGACTCACCGGTTCACACCCCTGGTCTGCGCTGGGGAGTCTGAGCCTTTGCCGACTGAACAGGCGATGGATGGCGCCACAGTCACCTCCTGGATGCGGGAGATCGAGAGCTCCGTTCGAGGGCAGCGCGACCACCTCACCCAACTTGACTCAGCGATCGGCGATGGCGACCACGGCACCAACGTGACACGAGGCTTCGCGGCGGTGGTCGAGGCTCTGAACGGAGAGAAGGACGCCCCGCCCGGCCGGTTGCTGATCCTGGCCGGCCGGACTCTCGTCTCGACGGTGGGCGGAGCCAGCGGTCCACTCTGGGGATCGGCGCTGCGGAGCGGGGGTAGGGTGCTGGGTGATTCGGCCACATTCGACGGCGGGCAGCTGGTTGAGGTTCTGAGCGCCGCCCTGACGTCGATCAAGGACCTGGGCGCCGCCATGCCGGGAGACAAGACGATGGTCGATGCCCTGGAGCCGGCCCTCGAGACGCTGCGCCGCGAGCTGGCAGGTGGAGCACAGCTCGTGGCGGCGCTGGGCTCGGCGGCCGCGGCCGCGGAGGCGGGTATGGAAGCGACTGTGCCTCTGCAGGCGCGAAAGGGCCGCGCGTCGTACCTGGGCGAGCGGTCGATCGGCCATCAGGACCCTGGCGCCACCTCCACAGCTCTCATCCTGCGTGCCCTGGAAAGGGCGGTAGCGGCCGGCTCCTGATGCCCGAGCGGACCCTCACCGGGTTCGCTGCCGCTCCTGGGCTGGCGGCGGGGCCGGCCGTCTTCCTGGCTGCTGGCGGCGCCAATGATGGAGTGACAGTGCCCCTCGAGGCCCGGCACTCACAGCTCGACGGCGCCCGGCAGGCGTTGGCGGCCGCGGCCGCAGAGCTGGAGCGAATTGCCGCTGACCTGCTCCAGCAGGGACGGGCTGCCGAAGCCGAGATTGTCGAAACGGGAGCCTTGATGGCTCACGACCCGGGGCTGGGAGCGGCAGTTTCGGAGCTGGTCCTGAATGGAGGCCTCAGCGCAGCGTCGGCCATCAATCAAGCCGCCGAGGCCGCGGCCGATCAGCTGGCGGCGCTGCCCGACCCAGTGCTTGCCGAACGCGCCGACGACGTCCGCAGCCTGGGTCGGCGCGCGGCCACCATCGCCGCCGGCGGCCGAGCCGAACGAGCCCAGGGCGTGCTGGTAGCGGCCGGCCTGGGGCCCGCCGACGTCGCCGAGCTGGGTCCCCAGGTGCAGGGAGTGGCCCTGGCCGGAGGTGGGGTGACTGCCCATGCGGCCATTGTGGCGCGGTCCCTCGGCCTCCCCATGGTGGTCGGACTGGGGCGGGAGGTGCTCGAACTGATGGAGGGCGAGACGGTAGTCGTCGACGGGAGCCTGGGCCGGCTCGTCCGATACCCGGAGCCCGAACGCTTAGCCGACGCCGGCTCGGAGCGGGAGCGGCGAAATCAGGCTCGCGCGACAGCCGTCGCCCGGCGCCTGGAGCCGGCGGTCACTCGGGATGGGCGCCGGGTCACAGTACTTGCCAATGCCTCCAGCGTCGCCGAGGTGCGCGAGGCACTGGAACAGGGCGCCGAAGGCGTCGGGCTGTTGCGGACTGAGCTTCTCTTTCTGGCAGCTCAGGCGTGGCCCGACGTGGAAACGAGCTTTCGCTTCCTCGCGCCGTTGCTGGCGAGCCTGCCGGACCGGGTCGCGACCGTCAGGCTCTTCGACTTCGGGGGTGATAAGACGCCGCCTTTCCTGACCGGCGCCGAGGGCCGCGGTATTGAGCTGCTGCTCCAGAACCCGCAGGCTCTGCGGGATCAGCTGGAGGCAATCCTCCGAGCTGGCCGGGAGGTCGAGTTGCGGATCCTCGTCCCCATGGTCACGCGTCTTGAGCAGGTGGTAGCGGTCCGCCAGGCGCTCCTCGCCGTTCTCGGTGATCGGCGACAGCCAGCACTGGGGGCCATGATCGAGACACCTGAGGCTGCCCACCGCGCGCCCGAATTCGCCAGTCGGCTGGACTTCCTGAGCCTGGGCACCAACGACCTCACCCAACTTGCCCTCGGGCTCGACAGGGAAAGCTCCGGGACGTCGCCGGCCACTCACCCCGCAGTCCTGCGGCTGATCGATGCCACCATGCAGGCGGGGCGAGAAGCCGGCATCCCGATCGAGGTCTGCGGCGAGGCCGCCTCCGACACTGCTGCCCTGCCTCTGCTGGTGGGACTTGGCGCCGATGAGCTGAGCGTGGGCGCCGCCCGGGTTGGTGAGGTTCGAGAGGCGCTGCGAAGTCTGAGCTTCGCCGCCTGCCAGGAGTCGGCCCAGCGGTCGCTACTCGGCCAGGCCGGCCACGCAGGCGGCGAGGGCCTCTAAAGCCGGCGCGGCGTCGGGACCTTCGGCGCTGAGTCTCAGCGCCGATCCACCGGTTGCGCCCAGCGCGAGTACTGCCAGGATGCTCTTGGCGTCGGCCGCCTTCCCCCCCGCTTCGACCTGAATCCGGGACTCAAAGCGCATGGCCGTCTTGACGAAAATGCCTGCCGGGCGGGCGTGCAGCGCGACGCTGGCCGGGAGCGAGACGTTGCGCTCAGAGCTTGCGGGCACCTCGGGCCTCCTCCGCCGCCTGCAGCAC
>JALZAW010000582.1 GCA_030948155.1 Candidatus Dormiibacterota bacterium
GCGCTGAACAGCGCCAAGTCCACGCCACGGAAAGAATCTTCCGCCAGCGGTTCAACCGGGACCCTGTGATCGCCGCAGCGCACTTCCAGGCCGGCCGAGCGCTCGCTGGCCAGAGCCTTGAGGCGGCTGATCGGAAAGCGGCGCTGGTCCAGAACCTTGAACATCTCCTGGCCGACTACACCTGTGGCGCCAACGACTGCGACGGTGAGCGCTCGGGACGCTGCCATGCGCGCTAGAGTCTACCGCCGGTCAAGTCTGGGCGACCCCGCCGGGGAATCAGTCTGGCGCTCGTAACCGGTCCGGTCGGTCCGGCCAGGTGTGCAGTCAGTCCGGCAGGCCGAGAAGTGGCTCCAGGCCGCGGTAGAAGCGCTGCTCGGCGGCTAGCCGGCGCACTGCCAGCAGCACTCCCGGGCCGTAGGCATCGCGGCTGTAGACGCGGTGCCCGATGGTGAGGGTTTGGCCGGCCAGGCCGAAGAGGATCTCCTGCTCGGCCATCACTCCCGGTAGGCGGAGTGAGTGGACGCCCACTCCCCCCAGCTCGCCACCTCGCGTGTCCGGGAGCGCCACTCTCTCCGGCCGCCGGTAGCTGAACGAACCGGCTGCCGCCAGGCGCTTGGCGGTGGCCAGGGCGGTGCCCGAGGGCGCGTCGAGCTTGCGATCGTGATGCGTCTCCACCACCTCGGCCCCTTCGAAGAACTGAGCCGCGCGCTCGGCCAGCCACATCATCACGACGGCCCCCACCGCGAAGTTGGGGATGACGCCTCCGCCCAGGCCAGCCGCAGCGCAGCCAGCCTCGAGCTCGGCCACGGCGGTGTCGGAGAGACCGCTCGTTCCGATGAGAGGAGCCGCCCCCGCAGCCACTGCCGCCCTGCCGTTGGCCAGGGCTACGCCGGGCAGGCTGAAGTCGACCATCACCTGAGGTCGTAGCTCGGCCAGCCGCTGGGCCAGATCGTCCCCTCGTCCACACCCCCCGACGTAGTCGACGTCCGCCGCCGCTTTGAGCGCTGCCACCACGGCGCTGCCGGCGCGGCCCCCATGCCCGCTCAGCAGCACCTTGATCACTAGCTCAGCCCAGTCTCAGCGGCGACGGTCGCCGCCGCGGCCACCCCGGAAGCCGCCGCTGCGCTCCCTCGGCTCGTACGTCTCGGCCGGGCGAGCGAGAGCCTCCGCCATCCGCTCGCGGTCGATCTTCTCCTCGATCGGCAGCCCCTCTCGGGTCAGCTCCTCGATGGCGGCCTGCCGGCTAAGGTTCAGCCGGCCCTGGCTGTCGATCTCGGATGCCTTGACCATGATCTCATCGCCCAGGTTGGCGACCTCCTCCACACGCTCGACGCGGTGGTCGGTGAGCTTCGAGACGTGGACCAGGCCATCCTGGTTGGGCAGCACCTCGACAAAGGCGCCGAAGGGCATTATGCGGACCACCTTGCCCCGATAGATCTTGCCGACCTCGACCTCATCCGTAAGACCCTTGATCCAGTCGATCGCGCGCCGGGCTCCGTCCTGATCCGAGGAGGCGATGAAGACCCTGCCGTCGTCCTCGACGTCGATCTGGACGCCAGTTTCTTCCACAATCTTCCTGATCACCTTGCCGCCGGGCCCGATGATGTCCCGGATCTTGTCAGGGTTGATCTGGAGCGTGGTGATTCGGGGCGAGTACTCGCTCATCTCCTTGCGTGGCTCCGGGATGACTTGGAGCATCTTCTGCAGCACGTGCAGCCGGGCGGCGCGGGCCTGCTCCAGGGCCTCGGCCATCATCTGCCGGGAGAGCCCTTTGATCTTGATGTCCATCTGCAGGGCCGTGATGCCGTCCTGGGTCCCAGCCACCTTGAAGTCCATGTCCCCCAGCGCGTCCTCGACCCCCTGGATGTCGGTCAGGATGGCGTAGCGGCCCTCGCGGGTGACGAGGCCCATGGCGATGCCTGCCACAGGTGCCGCGAGCGGAACGCCGGCATCCATGAGTGCCAGCGTGGAGCCACAGACCGAAGCCATCGACGTGGAGCCGTTGGAGGAGAGGATCTCTGACACCAGCCGCATGGTGTAGGGCCAGTCATCCAGCGGGGGCAGGACCGGCAGCAGCGCCCGTTCCGCCAGGGCGCCATGACCGATCTCGCGCCGGCCGGGGCTGCGCAGCGGTTTCGCTTCGCCG
>JALZAW010000583.1 GCA_030948155.1 Candidatus Dormiibacterota bacterium
GAGGTGCACCCCGAACTGAAGCGCCACCGCCACCTCACGCTCCGGCTCCTGTGGCTCGAATGGCGAGCGAGTCATCCCGACGGCTGGGGCTACAGCCGGTTCTGCTCCCAGTACCAGCGCTGGCTGGGCGAGCAGGACATCGTGCTGCGCATGGAGTACGCCGCCCGGGAGCGCATGTTCGTGACTTCTCCGGCGAGCGGATGTCCATCATCGAGGCGGCGACTGGCGAGATCACCCCGGCTGAGATCTTCGTCTCCGTGCTGGGCGCCACCGGGATGCTCTATGTGGAGGCCAGCCGCGGTCAAGACCTGAAGTCCTGGCTGCTGGCGCACGTCAGGGCCTGGGAAGCCTACGCCGGCGTGGCCCGCGTGACGGTCCCTGACAATCTCAAATCGGGCATCACCAAGGCCTGCTGGTACGAGCCCGAGGTCAACCCCAGCTACCTCGAGCTGGCCCGCCGGTACAACACGGTCATCCTGCCCACGAGGACGGCGAAGCCCCGGGACAAGGCCGCCGTCGAGTCAGGAGTCCAGGTCACAGAGAGGTGGGTGCTGGCGCCGCTGCGCAACCGCCGCTTCTTCAGCCTTGGCGAGCTCAACCAGGCCATCGCTGAGAAGGTGGCTGGGGTCAACGTCCGGCAGTTCCGCGGCCAGCCGTCCAGCCGGCGTGACCTCTTCCTGGAGCGGCGGGGCTCCTGGGGCTTCTCAGCGCCTCGCTTTTCCGAGGCACCGAGTCGATCCGCGTCGGCAGTCACCTTGGGCTGCCAGAGGTGCCATCATCGCCGTCATCCACCGCCAAGCTTGACGGTGGAAATCCAAGCCGCTGAGACTCCAGAAAACTCAGGGCGATTCAACTTGACTCGGTCTCGTCCTCAGCGCCCGGGTTTTGGGAGAGTCGGGCGACGACCCGACTCGCTATGTCAATGCTAAGGCGCGCAAGAACTACGCCGGCAACGCACCCGTCACCAAGCGTTCCGGCAAATGGAAGATGGTCAGTCGGCGCCTGGCCCGCAACCGGCTGCTGGCCGATGCCAGCTTCCTCTGGGCCAATTCAGCTCTCAGCACTTCGCCCGGCGCCCGTCGCTACTACGACCAGCTCAGAGCTCGCGGCAAGACCCACAACCAGGCCTCGCGCGCGCTCGCCAACCGGCTGGTCGGCATCCTTCACGGCTGCCTCCGGCGGCGCTGCCTCTACGACGAGGCTGTGGCCTGGCCCCAACCACTCAAGGAGGCCGCTTGACCCTTAGACCCCTGGGATGTACTCCCCCGCGCGCGGAGGGAGGGCGTAAAACCCCTCCTCGACTACATGCCGAGGTAGGCCTTGGCCACGTCCTCCGAGTGGAGCAGTTCCTCGCCGGTGCCTTCCTTGACTATCGTGCCGGTTTCCAGCACGTAGGCGCGGTCGGCGACCTCCAGCGCCTTGAGAGCGTTCTGCTCGACGAGCAGTATCGGGGTGCCCTGGCCGTTGATCTCCGCGATGATGCTGAAGATCGTCTCCACCAGGATCGGCGCCAGCCCCAGCGACGGCTCATCCAGCATCAGGATCTTGGGCTGGGACATCAGCGCGCGGCCGATCGCCAGCATCTGCTGCTCTCCTCCCGAAAGAGTTCCGGAGATCTGGCCGCTGCGCTCCTTGAGCCTTGGAAAGAGCTCGAAGACCCGGTCCATGTCCCTCTGGATCCCGGCTCGATCCCGGCGCGTGTAGGATCCCAGGACCAGGTTGTCGAGCACCGACATGCGGGCGAATAGACGCCTGCCCTCCGGCGACTGGCCGATGCCGAGACCGACCCGCCGGGCAGCCGAAACGTCAGTGATTATCTGTCCGGCGAAGCTGATCGAGCCCCGGGCCGGGTGCTGCAGTCCCGAGATGGTCCGCAGCGTGGTCGTCTTCCCTGCGCCGTTGGAGCCGATCAGCGCCACGACCTCGCCGGTGTCCACGCTCAGGCTGATCCCGTTGAGCGCACGGACCCGGCCGTAGTAGGTCTCGATCCCTTCGAGCTCGAGCAGAGCCAAGGTCAGGCGCTCTTTCCGAGATAGGCTTCGATCACCTTCCGGTTGTTCCGGATCTCGTCGGGGGTGCCTTCGGCGATCTTCTCACCGTGATCGAGCACGGCGATACGGCGAGAGGCCCCCATCACGA
>JALZAW010000584.1 GCA_030948155.1 Candidatus Dormiibacterota bacterium
GACCGAGACGGCCGCCGGGACCAGGGTTCAGGCTCGTCAGCACGACGGCGACGGCACCGCCCCGGTCGGTTAGACAGCTGAGAGCGCCCGCAGGCGTTCGCTCGCCTGGCGCAGGTCGGCGGCGATCGCCCTTTCATCCCCGGTCTGGAGCCGGCCCTCCCTGACCACCACTTGACCCTCGACCACCACTGACTCGGCCCGCGCCGGCGGTGCCAGGGCCAGCGCGACCAGCGGATCTGCAATTCCCGCGTGGGCCAACCCGTCGACGCGGAAAAGGGCGACGTCCGCCCGCTTGCCGACTTCGAGCGTGCCGCAGTCATCCCGGCCCAGGCAGGCAGCGCCGCCGGCGCTCGCCAGGCGCCAGGCGCTTTCGGCGCTCAGGGCGTGGGGCGCCTCCAGGCGGTCCTGGAGAGCGGCCCGCAGTCGAGCTACGAACAGCGCCTGGTGGACCTCGGCGGCAAGGTTCGAGTCCTCGTTGCTGGCCGCACCGTCGACGCCAAGGCCGACCCGAGCCCCGGCCGCCAGCAGGTCCTGGACCCGGCAGGCGCCTGCCCCCAGTCGCAGGTTGCTGGAAGGGCAATGGGCGATGCCCGACTGCTTGGCGGCGACTGCTTGCACTTCGTCATCAGTCAGGTGGATGCAGTGGGCGTACCAGACGTCGGGACCTGTCCAGCCCAGGTCCTCCATCAGCTCCAGCGGCCGCCGGCCGAACCTCTCCTGGCAGAAATGCTGTTCGTCAAGCGTCTCGGCAAGATGGGTGTGCAGGCGAACGCCCCTTCGCCGGGCCAGCTCGGCCGAGTCCCGCAGCAACTGGGGGCTGACCGAGAAGGGTGAGCAGGGCGCCACAACCAGGCGGCACATGGAGCCTGGCGCGGGGTTGTGGTAGCGGGCGATCATCGCCTCGGTGTCCGCCAGGATGTGATCCTCTTGCTCAACCAGGTGGTCTGGTGGGAGACCACCCTGCGAGTGGCCGAGCGACATGGAGCCGCGGCAGGGATGAAAGCGCAGACCCAGCTCCCGCGCCGACTCGATTAGGGCGGCGAAGATCCCTGGCCGGCCGGCCGGAAAGACGTAGTGATGGTCAGTCGAGAGGGTGCAGCCGCTCAGCAGCAGCTTCGCCATCGCGGCCCGCGCCGCCGAGCGCACCAGTTCGGCGTCCAGCCTGGCCCAGAGGGGATAGAGCGTCGTCAGCCACTCGAACAGCGTGCCGTCCGGCTCATAGCCGCGGGTCGCCCACTGATACATGTGGTCGTGGGCGTTGACCAGGCCCGGCATCGCCACGCAGTTCGGCTCGTGCAGGTGTTCGTCGGCCTTGGGCGGCGGACCTGTGCCGATCTGTTTGATCTCCCCGCCTTCGCTCAGGAGCCAGCCGTTCTCCAGCTTCTCGCCAGTGCCGGTGACGAGCATGCCCGCCCGAATGAGCAGCGACATCAGTGGTCCCTCAGAGGTCGAGAAGATCGTCGGGCCGGACGGGCACGTGGCTCACCTCGCGGCCGGTCGCGGCGCGGATCGCCGCCAGGACGGCGGGACCCGAGGAGATGGCCGGCGGCTCGCCAACGCCCTTCAGGCCGTACGGCGACAGGGGGTCGCCCAGCTCCAGCACTTGCATGCGCACCGGCGGCATGTCGAGGATCGTGGGGATCAGGTAGTCGGTGAAGGAGGGGTTGAGGATCTTGCCGTCCTTCACCACAACCTGCTCCATGATCGCCAGGCCCAGACCCTGCGCAGCACCGCCCTCCAGCTGTCCCTCCACCGCCTGGGGATTGATGGCTTTGCCCACGTCCTGGGCAGTGGCCAGCTCCACTACGTGGACCAACCCCAGCTCGACGTCCACGTCGACCACCGCCCGGTGGGCGGCAAAGGCGAGCTGCAGATGAGCGTTCCCCTGACCCCGTTCGTCCAGCGGTTCGGTCGGACGAGGCCTGTATTCGCGCTCCTCGGTCACCGCCGCGTCGCCCAGCAGGGTTACCAGGTCGATGACTGTCCTCCCCGATGCGTCGACCAGTCTGTCATCCGCCAATCTCCAGTTCTCGCCATCGTCGTGTCCCAGCTCGGAGCGCGCCATCTCGAGCACGCGCCGGCGCACTGCCTCGCAGGCTGTCTTGACGGCGCCGCCGGTTATGT
>JALZAW010000585.1 GCA_030948155.1 Candidatus Dormiibacterota bacterium
CCACGTCGTGGTCGAGATCGCCGACACCGGCCCGGGTATGCCACCGGAGGTGGCGGCCCGCGCGTTCGAGGCCTTCTACACGACCAAGGACGTGGGCAAAGGCACCGGTCTCGGTCTCGACATCGCACGGCGCATAGTCGAGGAGCGCCACGGTGGCACCATCACCATCGACTCCCGCCCCGGTGAGACCGTGCTGCGGGTCAGCCTCCCGGTCCGGCTGCCTGAGCGCAGGGCGTGAACGGTCACACCTGCTCCAGCATCAGATCGACGCTGCCGCGCGGTCTTAACGTGATCAGCGCCTCCGGCTCGACGCTGCTGCCGGGCGCCAGCCGCAGCCGGTAGCGCCGCGCGATCGAGGCCAGCGTGAGCTGGGCCACTGTCATGGCGAAGTGGGCGCCGATGCACATCCGCGGGCCGCTCGCGAAGGGGAAATAGGCCAGGCGGTGGCGGGATGCGGCACGTTCGGGCGCGAAGCGCTCAGGCTCGAACGTCTCAGGGCGTTCCCAGAACCTGGGATCCCGGTGCGTCACGAAGGGGCAGACCCATACCAGGCTCCCCGCGGGGATCGCATAACCGCCGACCTCGTCGTCGCGGATCGCCTTGCGTCCGAAGCTCCAGGCGGGAGGGAAGAGCCGCAATGTCTCCTCGAGCACCATCCGCGTGTAAGTGAGCCTCGGCAGATCCTCCGCGCCAGGTCTTCCAAGATCCGACACCTCAGTCCTGATCGGGTCCTGGCACTGCGGGTTGAGCGCCAGCAGGTAGCAACCCCAGGTGAGGGCTGTCGCCGTCGTCTCGTGCCCCGCGAAGAGGAGTGTCATCACCTCGTCACGCAGCTGCCGGTCGTCCATTCCCTCGCCGGTCTCCCCGTCGCGGGCCAACAGCAGCATCGAGAGGACGTCCCCCTCGTCGCCGGGCTCGCGTCGGCGGGTGGTGATGATCCGCCTTACCAGGCGGTCCAGCGTCGCCCTGGCGGCTCTGAGGCGCAGGCTTCGCCGGGTCGGGACCGCAAAGGGGGGTATCGGTGAGTGAACGTAGTCGGTAAGGAGCTCATTCACCGCCGCGAACGCCTCGGTCACACGCTGGTCTTCAGCGCTCAGGTCGACGCTGAAGAGTGCTTGAGCGGCGACCTGCAGCGTCATACGCAGCATCTCGGCTGAGATGTCGACCGACCGGCCTTCGCGAGCGAAAGCACTCCACCCTTCGAGCATCGCCTCGGAGCTCGCAACCGCGAGGTCTCCCACCCTTGCCAGACGCTGACGGTGGAACGCGGGTTGGATCAGCCGCCGCTGTCTCAGCCAATCGGCGCCGTCGTTGGTCACCAAGCCGTTCCCTACCACCGGCCGAAGCATTCGATACGTGTAGAGGTCCTTGCTGTAGTTGGTGTGTTTTTCCTGCAGGACGTGGCGGACGTGGTCCGGATGGAACAGGAGGTAGGTCGGCCACAACACGAACCGTATCCGGACGATGTCGCCGTACTCGTGCGCCAGCTCCTGATAGGCGGCGAGCGGGTCATGCGCGATGACCGGTGCGCTGCCCAGGAGCAGGCTTCCGCGAGGGCCTGGAGGCCGCCTCCGCTTCCCCACCTCCGCCGTCACTTTCTACCTCAGCGCAGGGCGTGGCGGCGGAGGTCCATCGTGACCATCAGCGCGCCGATCGCCAGCAGGAGTGCCAGCAGTCCTCCTGCGAACGCCCAGCGCAAGGAGCTTGCCGGACGGAAATCCGCCCAGGACAGGACCGTCGCCAGCTCGATGGCCGCCAGCGATAGCAGCTGGCTCTGCAGCGTAACGCGCGAAGCGCTCCATCGACGATCCAGCCCGGTGCATATTTGCGCCACGCCGGCCAGCGCGAAGAGGCTTGCAACGACGCGCGCCGTCAGCGGGGTGAGGGACCATGGCCAGACCTGTATGGCCACGTCTGGACGCAAGAAGAGGAACGCGGCGCAAGCCAGAACGGCGACGCCGACCGCGATCATCACCGTACCGACCGCTCGAGGCCGCGGCAGTTCGACCTCTCTGACGGTGTGTGGGTCCTGGGAGCGATTGCGTAACCACACGGCGGCGACCAGGAACGGCGTCGTGAAGTACAGCGCTGTCCACGTGATGAATGCGATA
>JALZAW010000586.1 GCA_030948155.1 Candidatus Dormiibacterota bacterium
CGATCTCCCCCAACTTCTGGGCCTTGCTGGTGGTGCTGGCGGTGATGGGTGTAGGCGTGGCGACGCCAACACCGGCCGGCAGTGTGGCTGTCCGGCGCGCGTTTCCGCTCCGGCTCCGGGGCATGGTCATGAGCATCCGTCAGACAGGCGTACCCTTGGGCTTCTTCTTCGCCGCGCTGATCCTGCCGAGCGTCGCCATCAACCGCGGCTGGCGGCCGGCGATGGTCGTGGCAGGCCTGATCGCGATAGTGGTGGCGCTCATCGCTCTGGTGGTGTACCGCTCGGCGGAAACTGTCGAGCCGGGGCAGGGGGACAAGCGCAGCTTGGCCGGCGTGCTCAATCGAGACAGCGCCATCGCATCGGGGGGTGGGATCTTCCTGGTGGCAGCGCAGATGAGTGTGCTGACCTACCTCGTCTCCTACCTAATCCACGACCGCCAGCTCAGCCTCACAACAGCTGCCGCCTTCCTCGCCATAGCCCAACTCGGCGGCGCCGGGGCGCGAGTGCTTTGGGGCGCGGTCAGCGACAGGCTGCTCGGCGGCAGCCGCCGGACAGCCCTCCTCCTCGCAGCGGCCACCGGGGCAGTCGGCAGTCTGCTCCTGGCGGCTCTGCCGGCCGGGGCGCCGTTCGCAGTGCTGCTCCCTGCCATCCTGATCGCGGCTGCCGGCGCGGTGGGCTGGAACGGGGTCCAGATCTCCTATCTCTCCGAGCTCGCCCGGCCGGGTACGGAGGGCCGCAACGTGGGCATCGGATTGATGATCCAGCAGCCTGGCATTTTGGCCGGGCCCTTTGTCTTCGGCCTCGTGGCCGACCTCACAGGATCGTTCAGGCTGGCCTGGGTCTTGCTCGCCATCTTTCTTGCCACGGCCATGGTGATCATTTCGGCCTCCCGGGAGTCGATCCCAGCGGCCGAGGTCGAGCTCGCTTAGTGTCCCGCGACACTGGGCCCAGCGGCCACATGTCAACCTTCGCAGCGGAGCATCTCAGCCAATTTGCTGAGGGCGTGCTCGCCGCGATCGGTTTGGTCGGCGACGAAGCCCGGCTGATGGCAGACTGCCTGGTCGAGGCGAACCTTCGCGGCGTCGACAGCCACGGGCTGCTCCGCCTGCTCCAATACGCCGACGCTGTGCAGCGGAAGCAGGTCAATCCGCGCCCGGAGGTGCGGGTCGAGCGGGTCAGGCCTTCAGCGGCGCTGGTCGACGCCGGCGGTGGCTATGGCTTCCGACCGGCCCAGATCGCCATGGATCTGGCCGTCGAGCTGGCCTCTGCCTCCGGCGCCGGACTGGTGGGCGTCCGCAACAGCCACCACTTCGGGATGACGGCGATCTATGCCGAGCGCGCCTCGAGCGTCGGGCAGATAGGGATAGTTACCACCAACACGGGTCCGGTGATGGCGCCAGCGGGGGTGACCACTCCCCTGGTGGGGAACAACCCGCTTTCTATTGCCGTGCCGCGCCGCCCGCCGGCCCCGCCGCTCGTCCTCGACATGGCGTTGAGCGGCACCGCCTTCGGACGAGTCAGGCTGGCCGCCGCCGAGGGCCGTCCGATCCCATCAGGCTGGGCCCATGATCGGCAGGGCAGGCCCACTTCTGATTCGGCCGAGGCACTGGCAGCAAGCTTGCTGGCCCCCATCGGCGGCCACAAGGGCTACATCCTTTCAGTGATGCTGGAGATTCTGACCGGGGTGCTCACAGGCTCCCGCTTTGGGCTCGAAGCGGATGCCCACAGCCACGTCGATGGCGGGGTCGGCCACCTCCTGATAGCCGTCAGGCCTGACCTGTTCGTTGACCACGAGCGCTTCCTGGAGAGCGTGGAGGAGCTGGTCGCTCAGCTGCGATCGGCGCCAACCGCTGATGGACTCCAAGTCCTCCTGCCCGGCGAGGTGGAGCAGACAACGCGTGCGCAAAGGGCGGCGGCGGGCGTCCCCCTCTCGGACGAGCTGGCAGTGCAGCTGGACGGGCTGGCGGCCAGGCTGGGCACGCATCAAAAGCTCGGTGCCGGTTGAAAACGAAGGGGTCGGCGCCGCGGCGGACGACTGGTGCAGGGGGACCGTTCAGCTTAACCCGCGTGGTCGGAGCGAGGGCGTCGGGGCAACCCGTGGCGAGAC
>JALZAW010000587.1 GCA_030948155.1 Candidatus Dormiibacterota bacterium
GGTTGGGGGTGCCCGAGATCTGCCACCGCGACAACAGACGATGCGAGCCACGTTGGATTGGAGCTATTTCCTCCTGGAACCAGAGCAGCAGGCGCTGCTCCGCCGTCTGTCGGTCTTCAGGGGTAGCATTCCGCTCGAGGCGGTTGAAAAGGTCTGCCAGGCGGCTGGCGAATTGCCGCACCCCGCACTGGATCTCCTGGTGGGACTGGTTGACCAGAGTCTCGTGCGGTTCCAAGACTGCCCGGAACGGGCCGGCCTGGCCATGCTTGAGACAGTGCGCGAGTACGCGGGCGAGCAGCTGGAGGCTGCCGGTGAGGCCCGCGTGACTGTCCGGGCGCATGCGGAGCACTATGCCCCCCAGGTGGCTGGCCATGGCTGACGTTGTACGTGGCCGCCGGGATCAACGGCGTCGTGGCCAAGCGGAGCATCGGCCGCTACCGATCCGGCAGTGCCTGGGTACAGGTGAAGGGCGAGCGCATGGTTCTTGGCCATTCGACCCACTTTGGGGGCTGGCGCTTCCACCGCGAGACCAGGCCATGCATGGTCGACTGAACCGGCCGGTGCGGCAGGCGGCCCGTTCTGAAATTCCCTGCTGCGCGCTGCCGGTCTGGCCAGCCCAGTGACGTACTCTCATTTCCGGCGTCGGGAGGAAGGGCTCAAGATCCCACAGACCGGCTTGAGCGGCCCGGCAGACATCGCAGAGCCCGAGGAGGAGAAGCCACGGGGT
This sequence comes from Candidatus Dormiibacterota bacterium, assembly GCA_030948155.1. Classification (GTDB taxonomy): domain Bacteria; phylum Chloroflexota; class Dormibacteria; order Dormibacterales; family Dormibacteraceae; genus Dormiibacter. The sequence goes on from JALZAW010000587.1 coordinate 728, forward strand.
CTGCGGAGCAAGCTGACGAGGATTCGCAACGCGCTGTCAGGAACCTTGGCGGCGCTGCCACGCGTGCTGCGCCTGGTCTGGGAAGCCAGCCCGGCGCTGACCATAGGTCTGGCCATCGCGACGATCGTCGCCGGCGTGGTGCCGGCCGCGACGGCGTACACGACCAAAGTCCTCATCAACGCCGTCGTCGCGGCTATCACGGTGCGGGTCGCGCACGCGCCAGACAGTGAGATCCTTACGGTGCCGCTGCCCTTCCTCACATTTCACGCTCCTGCGATGACCACGATTCAAGCGATCGTGGCGGTTGCGGTGGTCCAGTTCCTGATCTATGCCATCAGCTCCGGGCTGACCACGCTGCGCAACGTGACCCAGCAGCTGATGCAGGAGCGCGTCACTCTGACCATCCAGCTGCTGGTGATGGAACAGGCAGCTCGCCTTGACCTGCCGTTCTTCGAAGAGTCGGCATCCTACGACCTGCTCCGCCGCGCTCAGACGGACGCCGCCAACCGACCCGTGGCGATGATCTCGAGCACCTTCGGTCTCCTTCAGACCGCCATCACCTTCGCCACCATGGTGGCCCTGCTGCTCGGCCTGAGCCCACTGTTGGCCCTCGTCGCGCTCGTCTCACCGATCCCGGCGTTCATAAACGACACGCGGTATAGCTGGCGCGGCTACAACGTCGCACGCTGGGCCTCGCCGCTGCGGCGGCGCATGCAGTACCTGACCACCCTGGTCACGACCGATACCTTCGCCAAAGAGGTGCAGCTGTTCGGGCTGGGGGACTACTTCACCCGCCGCTTCCGGCTCCTGGCCAACACCTACTACGACCGCCAGCGCCGACTCGTCACGACGCGCTACCTCCTGGGCAGCCTTTGGGGACTTCTAACCACGCTTGCCGGGTCGATCACCTACCTGTACGTCGCTCTTCAGGCGGTCGCGGGCAGACTGACCATCGGCGATCTCACGCTCTACACCTCCGCCGCCTCCTCGGTGCAGAGCTCGATCCAGGGGCTGCTCGGCGGCTTCTCGTCGATGTACGAGCACAGCCTCTACCTCAGCAATCTGTATGAGCTGCTGGCCACGCCCACCGGCGTTGAGCGCCCTGAGCATCCGCGGCCGATGCCCCAGCCGCTCCGTGGCGAGGTTGTCTTCGAGAACGTCTCGTTCAAATACGCCGGCTCGGGGGCTCAGGCGCTCGAGAACGTGAGCTTCCGCATCCCCGCAGGACAGACCCTCGCGGTGGTCGGCCGCAATGGCGCCGGCAAGTCGACCCTTATCAAGCTTCTCTGTAGGCTCTACGATCCGACCGAAGGCCGAATCCTGATCGACGGCATCGACATCCGGGAATTCGATCCCTACGAGCTCCGGTCCAACAT
>JALZAW010000588.1 GCA_030948155.1 Candidatus Dormiibacterota bacterium
GCTGCGGCGTGGCGGCAGCAGGCGGCCGCCGTGCGCCAACTCGAGAGCGATGTGGCCGGGCAGGTGCAGCGGACGCTCTCCGAGAGCTGGCAGGGAGAAGCGAGCCAGGCTTTCGGCGGCAACTGGCGGAGCCTGAGCGGCAAGCTCCACGACCTGGCCGCCGGCTACGACCGGATGGCCGCCGGCCTGGAGCAGGCCGCCGGCCGGTCGGGCGGCTTGAACTCGCTGGCGGCCGAACTGGTGGCGGAGATCGAGACACTGCTGGCGGCTTTGCAGGGCCTGCAGGATCTCGCTGCGGTGACCGGGCTCGCAGGTCGAGCCGGCGCTGTGCTGACTCGGCTGGAGGAACTGCTGCGCGAGGTGGAGGCGGCCTGGGCGGAGTTCCTGAGCTGGGCGGTTGCGATGACGCTGTGGTTCGAGCACCTGCTGCAGACCATGCCTCGCGTGCAGCCGGTGACAGTGCCCAGGCCCGCGTGGGAGATCGGCGCACGGCTCGGTCCCGGGGGAGCCGTCATCGAGCTCCAGCCCTCCACCGGAGGCGCCGACACCGGCGGGGCAGCGGCTCGGCTGCGCAAGGGCCCGCCGGCGGACGCTGGATCCCTCTGGCGCTGGCTGCTGGTGCTGCTGGCTGCCCTGGCCGGCCACGACGCCGGCGTCCTGGCCCGGCTGATCGCGCTGGCCACGGGAGACAACGACCCGAAGAACAACAACTCGAAGAACCCAGCCGACGGCGAACCGGCCTTCGGTTGGCCACCCAACCTGGGACCGCCGGAAGAACCGCCCAAGAACGAAAAGGGCGAGATCGACTGGGCGGCCTGGGAGGCGAGGCTGCGACAGAAGGGCATCACCGGGGACGTCGCGCAGCGCATCGCCAACGCCAAGCGCGGTGATGCGGGCGCTATCGAAGAACTGCATGCCGCGGAACGCCTGGCCAACGCGGGATACCAAGTAGAGTTGCTTGAGCCCGTCGAGAATGGCGGCGTAAGCAACCCCGACATAAAGATTGGTGCACCCAACGGTGCCTCACTGGGCTCTGGGCGGTCTCCGCTGCGCGTCGAAGTAAAGAGCGGCAATCTGACGGAGAGAAGTCTCCGCAACGCGCTTGTCCGAGCCAATCGTCAGATTAAGTCCGCAGAAGGCACGACTGATCGCACCATTGTCGCTCAGCAGCGAGGATATGTCCTCTACGACGCTGCCAAGGCAGCAACCAGTGAGCTTGATCAGGCTGGCGTGGAGGCGTTCGTCAAGGATACATTCACTCCCCGCCAGTTCAGGCAGATACGCTTCTATGAGGTCGTTTACAGAAGTGGCAAGATGTTGAAGCGGACGTTCATCTACAGGAACGCCGATGGCTCCATCACCGGACCGATCACCGAGATTCTGTCATCACCATGAATCGGGCCGCCGATCATCCTCGGACATACGGGTACAAAGAGAGCGCAGGCCAATGGTCCATTGATTTGGGCCAGCTCGACGTTCCTTCCATCGAGTCGTTGCGAGCGCCCGCTGATAGGGCCGCCCGGGCATTTCAGGAGGCGCTTGCGGACATATGTGTGGTTCGCAGTGCCGAAGGAGTCATTACTGAGATAGGGAATGACGGTCGAATCGTCGACGTCTGGGGCGAGGTGCCGCTAGAGCAACTGCCCGACCGTTCGTTCGGTCCCGCAATCGAGGATGCGCCTGGAGGTTCAGCGAACCAGTCGGCCCTCACCAGCTTCACGCTCAGTTGCGATGTACTGGTTCAAGAAGAGCGTGAGCTGGTGACTCTCCCGAATGGTCTCGACCTTCACTACCATAGCGGCCTACACACATTAATAGGCGATCCGGTCCGGTTCGGCGCCGCCTACGTATCGGTGGCTGCCGAAGTGGACCCGTGGCTGGACGCACCTCTCCACGGCGGGCGCTTCCTTGACAACCGAATCACGGCCGCCCTCAACCGGCCACGCTTAGAGCGTGCATTGCGGCGTTGGGAGTCGGCATTCGGCCGCACGATATCGGAGATCAGCTCCGTACCCTATCCGGCTTTGGTCGATCGATACGGCTTCCGACCGGGTGGTGAGCCAGACCCTTCCTAGCGCGCAGGTCAAGCCGGGCGCAGGTGC
>JALZAW010000104.1 GCA_030948155.1 Candidatus Dormiibacterota bacterium
CGCTCCAGCCCAATGGGCACTCGGCAGCTCGCGCCATCGGCTTCTGCTAGCCGCTCGATCCGGCCAATCGGCCCGAGCGGCCGCCCTCGGATGGGGCAGCCGGGTCGAACGGAGCCCGGCCGGCGAGAGGAAGTCAGGAGGCACGGGGAAGGTCGGGCGCTGGCGCGTCCTGCCGCAGAGCGGCGGTGACCTGCCAGTACATCTGACGTTTTATGGCTCCCAGTGCGGGCGATGACTTCGGCGCCAGGCTGCGAGCCAGCTCGACTGCCGTCCCGAGCAGGTCTTCTTCGACCACTGCCGAGTTGGCCAGGTTAGCCGACAGCGCTGCCGGTCCAGCGTAGCGCCGCCCAGTGGTCATCGCTTCATGCGCGACCGCCGGACACAACTTCGCCTGGATGAGGCAGGTCATCCCGGCGTTGAACACCATCCCGATGTCCACTTCCGGGAAACAGATGAAGCCCCGGTCAGACCGCATGACGCGCATGTCGTGTGCGATTGCCAGCATGGCGCCCGCTGCGAAGGCATGGCCCTGAAGCGCCGCCACCGTCGGGAGTGGCAGAGTCAGAACGCGGGCGAACAGCCCATTCACGTCGGTCACAAAGGCACCTGACTGAGGGCGGCTCATCTCAGCCATCGCTGCCAAGTCCAGGCCGTTGGACCAGAACTTCCCGGTGGCGGTCGTGACCAGCGCTCGGGGATCTTGCCACGCCTCGACCTCGTCGAGCAAGTCTCCGACCTTCTTCAGCCAACCAGGACTGAGGCGGTTCTCCCCCGATCCAAGACTGAGTATCAGCACCTCGCCGTCGCGAGCGAGACTGGGGCTCGAGCCTCCGGATCCGTCACTCACGCTGACCCGCCCTCCAATGCTGAGTTGACTGACTACTCATCCCCTCGACGGTACTGTGCCGACTCCCGGCCGATCCGAGCCAAAGGGAACCCGATTTCCGGCCCGCTCCCCGAGTAGTCGAAACGTTCCTAGGTGGAGGCGTCCTCCACCCGCAGTGCGGGGGAGGTGAGGTGGGGGGCCGAGAGCTGGAATGTACCCAGGGCGTCGGCAATCGTCTCGATGACACCTTCTATGTTCTCATCGACCTCGGCCACCCAAAACCTCAGCACGCGAAAGCCGACCTCCCCACGCGCCGCGCGTGGAGGACGTATGACTTCCTCGGCATCTCAGGACCTCGGGGACCGGGCAGCCTAGGCGCCGGATTTCGCGGGCTGGAACTGGGTCAGGTCCACAAGATGACTGATCTCGTGCCCGGCGATGCTGTATGCGAGCGCTCGCACGCTCCGGCATGACCAGCCCTCGGGTGACCGCCGAGCCCAGGCAGTTGCATCCAGCCCGTCCAGAAACGCTAAGGTCGCGGCGCGGACTGTCACGAACTCCCCCACGATCGCCTCGAGAAGCCGCTTATCGTACCCGGCATTGGTGGAGTAGAGCTCCAGGTCGACGGTCGACCATGGTTCTGGCTCGCCGCGCGCTATTCGCAGCGCCCGGTACGCGAACGCGCGCTCGGTGTCGATGAGGTGCCCCAGGACCTGCTTGGGGTTCCATTCAGACAGCGCTTGACGCCAGCTCGCGTGGTCGGCCGTGATCGCCAGCAGGGCGGCGCGGCTCTCCCTCCCCTGCCGCTCGAGTGTCACTACGATGTCGCCTTCAGGGACCAGTCGGATGTACTGGTCGTAGTCGGCGGCGTACTCGTCGGGGCCAGGCCGCCCGGGGTCTGGGCAACTCACCGCCGGACCCTCAATCCTGCGCCGCGTGTTCGGCCTTCAGGGACTATTACTCCGACGGATGTAGCGGCCAGCGCCATCTCAGACGCGTCCTGAGTAACTGTCCGACAGCCACGCCCACTTCGCGGATTCGTCCCGAGCCGAGTGCAGGTAACGGTGCCACGCCATCCGCTCGTGGCAGATGACGCCCAACTCCCAGACGCAGGCAACCGGAGCGTCCTCCCCGCTCATGTCCGTGCGGGTGAATGGGCCGTCAGGGTCCAACACCTTGTGGTACACACGTTCCCACAGCTCCTGGTGACCTCGCCACACGCCAGCGATCAGGAAAGCGTGGGTCGTGCTCTGGTGGAGGAGCGCGAAGTTCAGCCCGTACTCCTGACTGCAGCTTCCGCCAGCCGCCGCAGCAGTGAGCACGGATCTGGCCTCCGCGTCGAGTTCGCCGGATATTTTCGTCGATTCGCGACGCACGTGGTACCACTTGACGACCGCTCCGGTAACACGTATTGGCTCCCGCGGCTCTGCGACCCGCCATTCGTGTACGTAGGCCAGGGGAACGTTACCCAGATCCGTCAGCCGCAGACCTGAGTTGGATTCGGTGGTTGACATGGTGGGCGACCTCCTTAGTTCGCGCGGGTGAAGGGACTCCGATCTTCGCCGGGAGTGTGGCTTGGCTCTTGGCCGGCTCCCACTGGATCCCGTCGGTGTGGCCGGCGAGCAGCGGCGTGGCTGGCCGGCACAGCGATGGGTCTTGGCCGGCAACCTGCCTGCCCGGACCGGCCCTGCGATCTCAAGGAGCGCGGCTGAGTCCGGCCGGGTGCTGGCGGCATCAGCACACGGAAAGGGGGGCCCGTGTCGGAGTGGCGCTGCGCCTTGCACTAGTTGGGAGCATCTCCGCTGTCTTGGGCGGGCCCGATGACCGGGCACCGGCGGAGAGCCGAGATTACCAACGGGGCTGCGCCGGAGACCAGGAAGAGTCCAGCCAGGACGAAGGCGCCAGCCGCGACTTCTGTCCGGCTCGGCACCTCCCCCAGTAAAGGCCAGGCCGAAACCACTCCAGCGACCGGGACCAGCAGCGCGAAGGGCGCTACGGTTGCAGCCGGGTAGCGCTTCAGGAGTAGCGCCCAGACGCCGAACCCCACCAGGGTGCTGGGGACCACCACGTAGAGGAGAGACGCAACCCCTGCCAGGTCAAGCGCGCGGAGGGCGGCCAGGTCGCGGATCGGCCCTTCCGTGAGGAGGGACAGTGTCAGCATTGGGAGCGGGGTCACCAGGCCCGACCAGACGATCAGGGCGAAGGGGCTAGCCGGTCTGGCGAGTCTCGCCACCAGGTTGCTGGCACCCCAGCACGCACCGCCGGCGACTGTGAGCAAGAGGGGCAGGAGTGGGACAGCGGCTGCGCGCGTCGCCGCCAGGATCGCGATTCCAACGCTGGCGACCAGTGTGCCGGCCACCTGCGGGGGTCGCGGCAGCTCGCGCAGGACCAGTGATGCAAACAAGAGGGTGAACAGCGCCTGGGTCTGGATCACCAGGGAGGCTAGGCCGGCAGGCATCCCGTGGCCCATGGCGAAAAAGAGGAAACCGAACTGTCCGCAGCCCATCAGCAGCCCGTAGAGCATGACGTGCTCCCACCTCGCCCCGGGGCGTCCCACCAAGAAAACCGCTGGGACTCCGACCAGCGCGAACCGAAGAGCGACGAAGAGGAGCGGCGGGAAATGCTCAAGGCCCTTGCCGATGGCCACAAAGTTGAGCCCCCAGACGACTGCGACTGCGACCGCCGCGGCGGCGGCGCGGGCACTGACGGGCGCGCTCGTAGAGGTGCCTACTGCCACCTGGTTAGCCAGCTGAAGGTGCCAACACTGTGATCGGCCGCGACCGCAGCGTCATGCCGACCCATTCAACGACGCGTTCTGCTGCCGGGCCGCGGCGGGGGCGCCTGATTCAACGATTGGCGTCGTGATCGTCGGGTCTCAAGGCATCGGTGCAGGGAGTGGCTCGGAACAGGGGCGTCCGCAGCAGTGCTGGGAGCTACGACGGCCTGCACATCCAGTATGGAAGAGGGTCCAAGGAACTGGAGGCCATGGTGGCGCCGGCACCAGGGCCACCTGTGGTCCAAACCTGGTGGCGGTGGCCCGCCAAAGTGCTCCGGCGCCAGCGGCGCGGCAGGGTTGTCATGCTGGTTTGGGTTCGAGCGGACAGAGTCAGATGAGGCAGTTTCTGCCTAGGGCCGGCACCGCTGAACGGCCGTCTCAAGCCAAGGCCATGTCACCCGCGCCGGTGAGCCACCCCAAGCAGAACACTCACTGGGGCACGGTCCGGCTTGGTGCGGCCCTGCTCAGCATCTCAAGGACTGCGGCGGCGACATTCCCGGGGGCCTCGATGGGAGCGAAGTGGCCGACGCCCGGGAGGACCTGGAGGCGGACAAGATTCTGAAATGTGTCTGCCAGCCGATCCGAGAACTCGACTGGTAACAGAGGGTCCATGTCTCCCCACAGCACATACGTCGGCTGGCGGACGGTGAGGTCGACGGCAGTGGCGGGCACCCCCGGCCGGCTGTCCCGGAGGCGCGACCGGTACCAGGCCAGGCTCCGTCGCACCGCTCCCGGCCGCGCATACATCTGGACGACCTGCTCCAACTCGTCAGCGTCGAGTGCCTCCAGCCGCCCCGCCCAATGCCGGTGGAAGTGGTCAAGGTACACGCGCACGGTCAACTCGGATGCGGCAATGAGGCTGTCTGACCACAGCATGCGGTGGAAGTGCTGGTACCAGAGTTCGGCCTGCATGTCCGGGCGAAAGCGCCTGTCACCGATTCCCGGATACACCGGATTTAGCAGCACCAGCGCTCCCGCCCGTTCGGGCCACCTCCTGGCGATGGTCTGAGCAACTGCACCCCCAACGTCGAACCCGACCAAGAGCGCACTGCCGACACCGAGGTGGTCCATCAGGGCGAGTGTGTCGGCGGCCAGATCTAGCTCACTGGACCGGTCCGAGGCATCTTCCGGAGCCGGGTCAGAGAGGCCGAATCCGCGGAAGTCGCAGGCGACAACCCGACAGCTCGAGCCGAGCAGAGGGATTACGTGGCGCCAGTCGTACCAGAATCCGGGCCAGCCGTGGAGCAGGAGAACGGTTTCCCCCTTCCCCTGGGAGACGTAGTGCAACCGAACTCCGTCGGCACCCTGCGCGTAGGAATGGCCCCAGCTGTCAGCCGTGGGCAGGGGCGCTCCCACTCAGGGCAAGCCGGGAGCCGGCGACTGTCGGCAGCTCGGAGCGGGTGCGGCGCCAGCAGACACCCCAGACTTCCGACGCTCGTCTCTCAAGTGCCCGCCGAAGCCAGCCAAGGCACGGCTCGCGCCGGGATCATGGAAACCGGTTGGGAGTCCTTCGCCATACCGCCGGCTCGTGGAGGCGCTCATCTGGCGGTTCACGCGCTCAGGAGGCTCGGGGGACTGTTCGATGGGGCTCCGGGCCGACGTAGGCGGCACTCGGCCGGATCACCTGATTGTCGAGCATCTGCTCCAAGGCATGCGCAGTCCACCCGATCATCCGGCTCACCACGAAGGTGGGGGTGAAGAGGTTTGGGGGCAGGCCGACACTTTCCATCACCAGGGCCGCGTAGAACTCGACGTTGGTGTGTAGCTGCCGCTCGGGGCGGTGCTCGCGGAGGAGCTCCAGGGCACGGGCCTCGACCTGCTTGGCGAGAGCCACCCTCGCACCGCCCAGGTGCTCGGCAACCCCCCGCAACATCCGGGAGCGCGGATCCTCCGTACGGTATACCGGGTGGCCGAAGCCCATGAGGCGGTCTCCATGCGAGAGTGCCGCTTCGATGTAAGCATCAATGCGGTCGGCCGCTCCGATGTGGTCAACCATCTCCAGCGCACGCGACGGCGCACCGCCGTGGAGAGGACCCGACAGCGCGCCGATCGCCCCTATTACCGCGGAGCCCAGGTCGGCGCCTGTGGAAGTGATAACGCGGGTCGTGAACGTCGACGCATTGAACCCATGGTCGATGGTGAGGATCAGGTACTGCTCCAGGGCACGCACGCGGTCCGGCGCTACGCGAGTGCCTTCCAGCATCCAAAGGTAGTTGGCGGCGAAACCGAGTTCGGGGTCGGGAGGCACGGGCTCGCGTCCTGATCCGAGGCGGTAGAGGCTGGCGACGATTACCGGTGTCACCGCGCAGAGGCGCAGCGCCGCGCGCTGGCGGTCAGCCTCCAAAAGGTCTATCCACGGTCGATGCCGCTCCATGGGTACGAGGATCGACAGAGCGGCGCGAAGCGCCTCCAAGGGCCGGTCCGAGGGGACGGTGGAGGCTACGAAGCGCAGCATCTCAAGGAGAGGACCGGAAACATCTCGGAGACTGCTGACGCTCCGGCTGAACTGCCCGAGCTCAGTCGCTGAAGGCAAATCGCCCTGATGGACAAGATGCCACACTGCCTCGAAGCTGAGCTTCTCCGCCAGCTCGACTGCGTCGTATTGGCGGTAGTGGTAGAAGCCTTCCTGCCCGCGCACGTCGCCGATCCGCGTCTCCGCGACGGCTACGCCCCGCAAACCCCTGGAGACGGAAGTGGGCTTCGTCGACACTCCGCTTCTCATGGCTACCAGCCTACGCTTACGCGACATTTGGAATCAATGTTGATTGATAATCAATGCATGACCGAGGAGACTCTCTCCGCCGGTGAGGCTGCGTACCTGCTGGGGGTGAAGGTCCCCACCCTCTATGCCTACGTCGCGCGCGGCGTGATTCGCAGGCGACGGAAGGATGGGCGCCGAAGTCGCTTCCTGCGGCCGGAGATCGAGCGGCTCGCGCAATCCCGGCGCCGGACCGACTCCGAGTTGGTTATCCACTCATCGATCACCTCCATCGAGCCGGAGGGCCACAGGTACCGCGGCCACTCGGCCCAGCAGCTGGCCATGACCGCCTCCTTCGAGGCGGTGGCCGAGCTGCTGTGGGGAAACGCGCTGGGGGAGCAGCCACAGTGGTCAACTCCTCAAGCGCGCTCTGATCTGGGAGCCCTTGCTGGCGGCCTGCTGCCGGCGGAATTGCTCCCTATCGAGCGGCTCCCCTTGATAGTCACGGCGATCTCAGCTGGGGACCCGCACCGGTTCGACCTGTCCCGGCACAGGGTGGTCGCGGCGGCCCGAGCCCTGATTCTTGGTGTGGTCCGAGCTTTGCCGGGCCCCGGGAAGGGGCGCCCAGCCAAGGCGGCGAGCGCGGTTGCCAACGACCTCTGGCTCAAGCTGGCGGCGCGAAACCCGCGACCGGCCGAACTCCGGATGCTGAACGCAGCCCTGGTGCTGGCCGCAGACCACGAGCTGAGCGCCTCGACGCTGGCGGCGCGGATCGCGGCCTCAGTTGGCGCCGGTCCCTACGCCGTTGTCACCGCCGGTCTGGGTCCGCTCCAGGGGGTGCGCCACGGCGCGGCGGCGCTGGCGGCCGAGCGGCTGCTCGCCGAGATGACGTCGGCGCGGCAGGCCCAGGCGGTGCTCGGGGAGCGGATGCGCATGGGCCAGCGTCCGGCTGGTTTCGGAATGCCGCTGTACCCGCAGGGCGACCCGCGCGCCCGATTGATCCTTGGCCTCGTCGGTGACGTTGCCGGCCGGAGCGGTCGCTTTGCGTCGGTCGAAGCTGTGCTGGAAGCCGCCAACGACCTGGGGCTGCCCCCACCGAGTATCGACTTCGCACTCGCCGCGCTGACGCACTCGTCCTCAATGAACCCGGGTGCCGCGGAGTTGATCTTCGCGATCGGCCGGATGGCAGGCTGGCTGGCTCACGCCCTTGAGGAGTACGCCTCCCCAACCCCGTTCAGACTGCGGGCCCAGCATTTCGGAGATGGTGACCTGCCCTCCGGCCTGCCCGCCAACAGGATGGGCAGGGCCATGCGAACCCGCCTTGACAACGCCCCGGGCTGAAAGGCCTTTCCTGGCCTGCCTGCAGCATGCGCAGCCGTCCTTGGCTCTGGATCAGTCGATCATTTCGATGAGCTGGTCCTGGCCTGGGCCGACCAGGTAGAAAGCGGCAAAGCTGGCCGGCTCCGCCCGGGAAGCGTTGTCAAAGTGGAGGATGCGCTGGTGCGCCGGTTCGTAGAAGGCCTGGCCGGCCGCGAGTGTCTGCTCACCCTCTCCCTCCACCTGATATCGGACGGCCCCGGCTATGACGTAGCCCACGACTGGGCAGGGATGGAGGTGAAGCCCGCCGCCCTGACCGGGCGCAAGGTCGACTCGCGCCACCTCGACGCGCTCGACAACCGACCTGGTTGTCAACTTCGCACTTAACAGCTGAGTGCGCCCGAGGGGTGGGCCTGCAGCACATC
>JALZAW010000589.1 GCA_030948155.1 Candidatus Dormiibacterota bacterium
GGCCGCACGCTGCTCGGACCAGGGAGTCCCGGGCGGCAACCTGACGCCGATCTGGCGCGCATAACTTCCTTCTGCCTCCCTGACGTGGTCGATCAGACCAGCCTTGTCGCGACCGCCTCCTCGGGGTCCCTTGCGCAGCTGGTCGGAGGCTTTGCGCCCGGCTTCGTCGAACGCAGTCCAGCAGCGCTGCAGCAGCTGGCACAACCGGTCCCCCTCCGCGACCGGGAGTGGCTGGTCGTCGCCAGGAGCCGGCGCGCCGGGCGCGCCAAAGTCGGTGGTAGCGGACCCCGGCACCCTGCTCACGACCTCCAGCCGGCCGGCTGCAAAGTCTCCATCCACTACCCGGGCGTACCTCTCGGCGTAGACGGAAAGAGCCTCCAGGGCCGCTTCCTCGCCCTTCCCCCGCCGGCACCAGCCCGGCCAATCGAGAGCCGAGGCGAAGACCCAGGTCTTGCCCAACTCCAGGTAAACGCGTGTGTTTGGCATGCGCTGATGATGCGCATTCTCGTCCGGCGGGAGGGAGTCAGATACCGAGCGCCTTCCTGATGAACGCTTCCTGGGCGGCGACAGCGTTGCCGAGATCCGCACCCATGAAATCATGGTCGGCACCCGGGAACCACATCACTTCGCCCTGCACTCCCTTCTCTTTCAGGGCGGCGAGCGTCGCCTCGGTCCACTCGCGCGGGATCGTGTGGTCGGCGGTGCCCTGGATGATTAAAACCGGCGGCTGACCGGCCTGGAAGTAGTTGCGAGGCGAGATGTGGTCATAGCCGGCCGGGTTGCTGTCGGGCGTACCGAGCGCGCCCAGCGATTCAGGCCGGGCGAGCCACCACTTGCGGGCGTTGTCGCGCATGTCGCTGCTCACGGGCCCATGCAGGACCACCGCTTTGATCCGGGGATCGACGACCATGGCTATCTGGCTCTCGCCACCGCCGTTGCTGTGACCGACGAAGGCGATCTTGCCCGTGTCCGCCTGGGCCAGCGAGGGGAGCGAGCCGACCAGGTCCAGGGCCGCCACCGCTTCTCCGAGAAGCGCCGGCAGCTCCGGTGGGGCCGGGCCTGAGCCGAGATAACCTGGCCAGTGGGGCGCCAGAGCTATGAAGCCGTGCTGAGCCATCGGCTCGCCGAAGATGAGCGAATCCTGGCCTTCGCCATAACGCTCCGGCGGGATAAAGCCATGATTGACTACCACTACCGGGAAGGGTCCGGGCCCCTCTGGCAGGGAGATGAGACCCGTCATCGTCTGCCCGCCGCTGGGCCAGCTCATCCGCTTGGTGTGTACTCCCGGCAGGCAGAGGCTGTAGCCACGGCAGCTGACTTCTTCGCCAATGCTGAGAGTCCCACCCTCATGCTTCTGCGACCGCAGTGTCTCGATGTAATACGGGGGCAGTGGTGGAGTCGGAACCGGGGTTGCCACTGGCGTCAGGCTGGTAGTGGGGCGTGCGGCAGTGGTGGGTCGGCCGGTCGGGCTTGAACTCCCAGCCTGTGGCGAGGCATTGCTGCAACCTGACAGGAACAGCAACAGGACGGCTGGGAGAAGGGCTGAGAGCCGCCCCATGTCTGCCACCCTACCGAGCCAGCGCCGGATTGCGCGGGGACGCTACTGGCTCTCCTCGCGGGCAAACGCCAGGCCGTTGCCGGCGATGCGTCGGCTGCTGAACCACATCATCAGCGTCAGCAGAAGCAGCGCGACGAGCAGCGGGCCGCCCACCGCCGCCGCGGGCTGGCGAAAGCGGCCGCCCGGCAGGGCGGCAGCTCCGATCAAAGCCGCCGAGAGATAGAAGAGGCCGATTCTCAGCGTCTGCACCAAGCGCAGGTCGCTGCGGGCCGGGAGCAGCGAGTAGGCGGTGAGTGAGACCGCCTGCGAGATCAGAAGCGCCAGGAAGCTGAGCGCCGCAACCAGGGGTAACCCCCACCAGGGCCAGCCGGTGAGCAGCGACAGCGTCGCGCTGAAGGTCAGGAAGGGCGCCCAGGGCAGCAGCGTGCGGACTGCTATGAAGAGCAGCAGGCGGCGCCACAGGGGCACCGGGGACAGCCACCAGAGGGGGTTGGACAAGTCAGGCCCCAGGCCCATCGACATCCTCAGAATGGCCAGAAAGAG
>JALZAW010000590.1 GCA_030948155.1 Candidatus Dormiibacterota bacterium
GCAGCTTCGCCGCAGCCCATTCGTCGGCAACCTGATCGCGCTCGGCGGCTCGCTGGCCAGCGTTGCGGTGGCGACCCTGCTGGTAGCCCGAGTCGGAGGTCCCTACGGCGTCGGCCAGTACGCCCTGCTGCGGATACTGCCGTGGCTGGTAGCGATCATCGTCTCTTGCGGCCTGCCCTACGCCATCTCCTATTTCCTGGCCGGCCCGACCCGGGACGATCGCCGGGTCCCGTCGACCATTTTGACCATGACCCTGCTCGCCTCGGTGAGCGCGATTGCGGTTTGGGCGGCGGCCTCGCCGCTGCTGCGCCCCCTGTTTTTCAGGGACCTCAGCACTGTGCTGGTGGCCTGGGCAGGGCTGAAGGCGGGCAGCCGGCTGGTCGTCATCACCGCCAAGGCGGCTTCGCAAGGCAGCGACGATCTGGCCGGCAGCAACGTCGGCATCCTCCTGGAGGAGCTGTCGTTTCTGCCCATCTACCTCGTGCTCACCGCGCTGCACGGAGGCTACGGGGCGATCATCGGCTCGCTCGTCCTGGCCGATGTCTTCACGGGCTCAGTGGTCTGGCTGCGCCTCGCCCGGCGCGGCTTCTTCCGCGGCTTGGGCCCGCCGTCGCTCCAGCTGGGGCGCCGCATAGCAGCGTTCGGGTTCCGCAGCCAGATTGGGAACATGATGACGCTGCTCAACCTCCGACTGGACTTCGTGCTGGTGGACATCCTGGTCGGAACCGCGGCGCTGGGTACCTATTCCATCGCCTCCAAATACGCTGAGCTGGTCCGGCTGCCGCCGATCGCCGCCAACTGGGTGCTCTACCCCCGCTTTGCCAAGGACGACCCAGCCAAGGCGGTCCGGCGCGCCAGGCGGATGATCCTCCGCCTCGGGCTGCTGACAGCTTTCATCTGCCTCCCTCTGCTGCCGGCCTCAGGCTTGATCATCCCGAGCCTCTACGGGCATTCTTTCGAGGGCGCCATCCTGCCTGCACAGATCCTCTTTCTCGGCCTGATCGGCGAGGGCGTGGGGGCGGTGATCAACGCCTTCCTCTACGGCCGCGGGAGGCCTGGCCTGGCCTCGATCGCCTCCGGCAGCGCCCTGGTGGTGACGCTGGTGCTCGACCTCCTGCTGATCCCGCGGCTGGGCTCGGTGGGGGCGGCGATCACTTCCAGCATTGCCTACCTGACAACTGACGCCCTGCTGGTCGCCTTCTTCCTCCTGATGAGCCGGCCGGGGCGACTGCTGCCGAAGGTCGAGCCGATCTTCCCCGACCTGCCAACCCTGCCGCCCAGCCGGTTACGGCGGGGCGTCGATATGGCCGTCGCAGCGGCCGTACTGCTGGTCAGCTGGCCGCTGCTCCTGGTCCTGGCTCTGGCGGTTCGGATCAGTGCGCACGGCAGCGCCATCTTCAAACAGGAGCGGGTCGGTGAAGGCGGCGTGCCGTTCGTCTGTTACAAATTCCGGAGCATGCGGCCGGTGGCGGGCGGCCCTGGCGTCACCGCAGCCGGGGATCCACGGATCACACGGCTGGGTCGGATCCTGCGCGCGACCAGCCTGGACGAGCTGCCTCAGCTGCTTAACGTGCTTCAGGGCGACATGACACTGGTCGGTCCCCGGCCGGAGAGCATTGAGTTGGCGAGGCGCTACCCGCCCCAGCTGCGGGAGATCTTCGCCTACCGTCCCGGGCTGACCGGTCTGACCCAGGTCCACATGCGGGAGAACCTGCCGTCGGGCCTGGAGGACGTGGAGCGGCACTACCTGGAGGAGATGGTCCCTTGGCGGGTGACAATCGACCTTGAGTACCTGGATGATCCCTCGCTGGGCCGCACGATCGGCGTCATGGCCGAGACGGTCGACCACGTTATCGAGCATGGACGCGTCCGGCTGGTGCAAGAACGTCACCGGTTTCGGGGCGCGGCGCAGTCAGTGAACGGGCAGAGAAGCGCTGTCGTCTCGGGCGGCAGCCAAGAGGGGGCGACGCAATGATGAGGAAATGGATTGCTCGACGCCAGGGCATGCTGCGAGGTGCGACGCTGGCCGCCGGGCTGGCGCTGGCTGTCGGATTGCTGACTGGCGTAGGCGCCGAGGGGGCGGGTTCGACCCTTT
>JALZAW010000105.1 GCA_030948155.1 Candidatus Dormiibacterota bacterium
TCCAGACCCTCACTCGCAAGCATGGGGTGAACCTGGCTGGAGTTCGGTACGTGCTGGCGCTGCTGAAGAAGCTGGAGACCAACGGCGTCGAGCCGCCCAACGGCCTGAAAGAGATCGACGTCAGCCTACTTGACGTCTAGCTTGCCCAGCCCAGAGCCGGGCTGGGCGGTTCCAACATGAACGCAGGCCAGAGGCGCACAGCGGTGGCGGCGGTGACAGGGGTCGTCGCAGCGGCGGTCCTCGGCGAGCTGGTCAGGCCCAGGTCAGGGCGGACCCAGATGCTGGATTGGTCGGAGATTGAAGCGCTCGGTCTCCGCAAGCTGAAGGGCAGTGACCTGGCCCGGGCGGAGTTGGACCGCATCGAAGCGCAGTACGCGGCGCTGGCCTTCCGCCTGGAGAGCCAGCTGCTCGAGTACCTGGGCGGCCTGCCGCCGGGGACGCAGCTGCCGCACTTCCAGGCACTCGACCGCCCTGCCTGGCTGCGCCTCAATCTGGCAGTGCTCCACCGGGCCCTGGAACCGCTCCAGAGCTCGCTCTCGCTGCAGCGCTCCCACCTCAACGACCTGGGCCAGTACGGCATCAACCGCTACACGGCCGGCATCCTGGCCTTCCTCGCCAAGCGCGTGCTGGGCCAGTTCGATCCCCAGCTGTTGGGCCGCGAGCCTGTGCAGCCGGCGCTGTACCTGGTCGAGACCAACATCGCTGCCTTCGAGCGAAAGGAAGACCTACCGGGGGAGGAGCTGCGCAGCTGGATCATTCTCCACGAGCTCACGCACGCGTGGCAGTTCGCCGCCAACCCCTGGCTGGCGAAGCACCTGAACGCCGAGCTCGAGCGCGTGCTGAAAATGGCTGCCGACCGTCAGGCCGGTTGGCAGCGAATCCGGGCTCTGACAACGGGCCTCCCGCAGCAATGGGAGGCCATTCGCCGCCTGCAGGCGATCATGACGTTGGCCGAGGGTCACGGCAACCTGGTCATGAATGAGCTGGGCCGACGCCTGCTACCCAGCTTCGAGCGCCTGGAGAAGGCCCACGCCAAACGGTCCCGGGAGCGGAGCGCGCTGGAGCAGCTGTTATGGCGCATGACCGGCCTGGAGCTGAAGCTGCGTCAGTACGAGGTGGGCGAGGCTTTCTGCCGGCACATTGTCGAGCGCCATGGCGTGGCCGCACTGAACCAAGCTTGGCAGAGCCCGGAGACGATGCCGCGGCCGGATGAGTTCAAGGATCCCGAGCGTTGGTACCGGCGGGTGGTGGGAGGTCGCGCCCTGCCGGCCGGCCGGGCAGCCCCGCCTGTCAGTCCCTGAGCTCTTCCTCGGCAGTCTCGGCGCTGATTGGCATTACGGCCACCGGAAGTTCGGAGATGTCAAAGTAGCGCACAGGCTTGTTGAGACGCTTGGCGATGCCGATCTGGACCTTCACGCCCAGCGACAGACGCCCGAACACCCACACTTCGTCGCTCCTGGCGAGCAGGTTGTTCATGGCCTCTCGCACGGCGGCTTTGGGCACCGTGTGCAGCAGGTAGTACTCGAACAGCATGAACGGGCTGAGCGGCACCATTCCTGAATCGAGGATGAACTTCTGCACGTGGTGGCGCCAGAAGAAGTTGCGGTTCGACATCGCGGCGTAGACGAGCTTTTTCGGATGCCGGAGTGTCTCCTCCGCCTGATCTAAAGCGCTGGGCTTTGGCGTGGGGGCGAAAATGCGATCCAGGATGTCATCGGCGGCCTTGGCTGAGACGGCTTCCATATTGGCGACTTATCCTAACCGCGCGAGGTCGGGCGCCGTCTTGGCGCGCGCGACCGGATGAACTCCTCCAGCTCCTGTTCCAAATGCTCGCGGTATCAGCCGAGCGCGTGCACGCCGGGCAGTTCTCGGTAGAGGCCGGCGTAGTCGAGGCCGTAGCCGACGACGAAGAGGTCCGGAATGGTGAAGCCTGTGAAGTCGATCTCAACCGGCAACTCGCGCCGTGCCGGACGATCCAGCAGCGCCACGAGTCGGAGGGAAGCCGGCTTGTGGGCGCGCAGCTCGTTTCGGATGACGTTTATGGTGCGGCCTGAGTCGATTATGTCCTCGACCAGGAGGATGTCGCGGCCGGTCAGCGGTCCATCCACCATGTGGGCGAGCTTGACCCGGCCGGAGCTCCGAGAACCGCTTCCGTAGCTCGACGCGCGCACGAACTCCAACTCGGCCGGGATTGAGAGGCTGCGGAGCAGGTCGGCGGCAAAAACGGTGGCTCCCTTCAGCACCACCACCAGGACCAGCGGCTGCTCGCTGTCGGCATAAAGCTGTGAGACGTGCTGACCCAGCTGACGGACCCGTTTGGCGATGCGACGGGCTGAGATCAGAGGCTTGCCGCCGTCCCGCACAGGAGGTGCCAGGTGAGCCAGACCAGCCTGCATAACCGCTGCCAAGTTTAGTGCCGCGTAACCGGAGGCAGCGGTGCAACCGTGGCCCTTAGGGAACCACCGCCGCGTCGGCCAAAGCTGTAGAGGTAGCGACTCAGCCCACCGTCGTAGTTCAGGGCTCGGCCACCCTGATAGACGAGCGGTTCGCGGGCTCGATGGGGGACGTGACCGTGGACGATCCTGGCGGTCGACGTCCGGCGCAGCCAGTTCTCCAAGCGGAACTGCTGGTCCAGGACGTTCGGCCCTGACAGCAGGTCCCAAAGCCGATCCTCCCGCTCGTTGTCGAGGAGCATCCGGCCGCTGCGGTTGATCTCAGCGACAGGCTCAGCGCCACGGTCCTCCAGGAGGGCGTCGTAGCGGTCGGTTCCGGTGTGCTGGATGAGTGTGCCGTCGCCGAGCTTCAGCAGTAGTGGGCGTTGACGCAGCCACTCCTGCAACTGTTGGTCTTTTTCCAGCTCCTTCAGGTCATGCGGCTGGCCGCCCCAACTCAGCCAGTAGGTGCGGATGTCAGGCTGCCGAAGCGCCCAGAGCAGCGCCACTTCGTGGTTGCCGAGCAGCACGTCTGAATTTGCCCGGTCGCGCGCGTAGCGGAGAGCGCCAACGCCGAACGGTCCCCGGTCGACCAGATCGCCGAGAAAGATGGTCCGCCAGTCGCTGTCGGGATAGGGCCGTAGGGCTTTGAAAAGCCGCTCCAGGTCGCCGTGGACGTCGCCCACAATGAGGACCGGTAGGTCGTTGGCCACTGTCTGGCCGCTCACTTGGGGGATGGTACTGAGCGTGATAGGGCTGTTCGGCGCCGCGGTGCCGGGGCCACCGAGGCTCGGGTAAACTTCCGGTTGGCTTTAGGGGCGTAGCTCAGTCTGGTCAGAGCGTCGGTCTCCAAAACCGAATGCCGAGGGTTCGAATCCTTCCGCCCCTGCCAGCCACGCAGACAATGGGCCGCTAGCTCAACTGGTAGAGCGCCGTGCTGATAACGCGGAGGTACGTGGTTCGAGTCCACGGCGGCCCACCACCAAAGCCGAGTTCAAACACTCCCGATAACAGCTGCGCGCGTTATCAACCGTCTGGTGTTGCAGGTCCCAGCAGCTCTGAGTCCTTTTGAGCGGGAACTCACCAAGGACCACACTCAGGCCGGAAATCGACGCCGCCGGGACTCGCGGTCGACGCTGGAAACACGCGCATAGGCAGGGCGTGACGCTTAACCGCCAACTTGCTGAACTGGAGCAAGCCTCGTGAGCCTAATAACCCGCACCTTGTTCCGAGCTGCCCGCCTGAGCGCTGATGCTCGGGCGATGCGCCCTGGCCGAGGCTCCAGGTTTCGCCCAGGGCTCGAAGATCGCTGCGACGAGCACCGCTGTGATCCACGCTCCCCACCTCGTCGGGGACCAAGCCCGGTCGCTGATGAACTGCTGATAAGTCTGGGGGCTCAGGAGGACGAACATCACATCGGCGGCCTCGTTGAGCGTGACCCCGGGCTTCAGCCGGCCCTTCTCGGCGACTTCGCGCATGACCTGCTGGAACCCGTCCAGGCGCAGCCGCTCGGAGTGGAGCCACATGGGGGCCAGGTCCGGCTCGGACTGGAACATACCGGCGAGCGGGGCGACGCGTGCGTAGATCGGCAGGGTGTTGCTGACCCAGACGCGGATCGCCGTCTCGGGCGTATTCGCATCACGCAGCTCTTGGAACCACTCGCGCTCGTGCGGCGGGATCGGGCGATCATCGCCGAGGACCGCCAACTGAAGCACTTCGCCAACCAGGTTCTGCTTGTTGTGGAAGGTGAAATACAGGTTCTGCACAGAGGCTCCTGCCTCGGAGGCGATGTCGGCCAGCGGAACGTTATAGCCACGCTGGCAGAAGAGCTTGTAGGCGGCCACAACCATGCGCATGCGGGACTGACGCGAACGCTCCCGACGCCCGTCCGACTCCCTTGACATATTTGGAGTATACCTCTAGAGTCTTACTACAAGTTCTTTGGCGGAGATTTCAACTGGAGGCAATTGTGGCCATGAAAGGATCTTTTCGGAACCCACTGGCGCGGTTTGGCCCGTGGTTGCTGGTCGTGGCGGCGCTGGCCGCCCTAGTGGCGACTGCGGCCGCGGTTCTCGACCCCTCCATCGCCCGACCCGGCACAGTGAGTTACGCGTACAGCGGCGTGGTGATGACACTCGTGGACTTCCTGGTCATGGCCGGCGTGGTCGGCCTCTGGTTTACACGTGCCGCGGGTGGCGGCCCCCTCAAACTTGCAGGTTTCGTACTCCTGGTCAGCGGGTCAGCCGGCATTGTGGTGGCTGAACCGCTTCTCCGGGTGAGCTTCGCGCTCGGCAACTCGGTGTTCGGCGTCGTCGGGCCGGTGCAGGCGCTCGGTTTCATCCTGGTTGGGATCGCCATCATCCGTGGCGGCCTTTGGCGATCCTGGCGGCGGTTCGCGATGCTGCTGCTGGGCCTTTACGTGCCCTTCCTGATGGTCCCGCTGTTGATCGCCTCGGGCGGTTCCAATCTGGGCGCGCTGGCGGGTTATCACATTGGCGTGCTGCTCACCGGGATGGCCTGGCTGATCGAGTCCCAAGGCGGCGCACTCAAGCCCGCCCGCCGCCTGGGACGCACGACTGCGAAGAGAGAGGAACTCGTGTGAGGCAGTACCGTGACCGTCGGCGCGCTTCGCGGGGTGCACCGATTCGGGCCGGCTCTCTGCCCGAGGCCGAAGCCTAACAGGGGTCCGACCATCCTTCCGCCTCCGCAACCATGGTGGCCCTCGTCTCTCTGGCAGCCCTCGACCAGCAGCCGACCAACCTCGCCGGCTGCCGGACGCCTGTTCGCCTGCCTACGAACCTTCGCAATCGGGAGCGAGCCCGGCAGGCGCGACGAGCCGTTCGGGGCCCTCACAGGTCTCTGCGTCCGGTTCGACCAACCATAGTTTGGGCCTCTATCGACGACTTCGCCCCGCATAACAGCGGCGGGAACGCTCGATGGACCACTCGGTATAGCACTGCGCTGAGCGACCCCTTGCGCCGGAGGTACGTGATTCGAGTCCACTGCGGCCCACCCATGTTTCAGACCTCGGGTCCACCACACCGCGAGGCTACATTTGATGGCTCGATGGCAATGGCAATTCGCTTGCTAGAGGGCCTGTTGGGCTTGCTGATCGTGGTCGGCGCCCTCCTCGACGTCTTCCAGTCGGTGGTCATGCCCCGGCCGGTCGCGGGACGGGTCAGGGCCAGCCGCTACCTGGTCCGCGGGCTCTGGGCGGCCGTACGCTGGCTGTCGTTTCGAATCCGCAACGTGAGCAGGCGCGAGAGCCTGCTGGGCAGCTTCGGACCCTTCTCAGTGCTGGCGATGCTGGCAATGTGGGTGGTCCTGCTGCTCCTGGGCTACGCCTTCATCCTGGACTCACTTCGGGACCAAGTCAGGCCGCGGCCCTCCGGGCTGGGCACCTCGCTCTACTTCGCTGCCACATCCATGTTTACCATCGGGTTTGGCGACTACGTCCCCATCCAGGCGCCGGCCCGGTTGGTGTCCATCGCCGCCGGAGCCACCGGGCTGGGAATGTTCGCGCTCGTAATCACGTTCCTCTACAGCCTGACCGCGGCCTTCCAGCGCAGGGAGGTGGTGGTGGTCACCATCGAGGCGGGGGCTGGTGCGCCGCCTTCCGGAGTGAACCTGCTGGAGAGCTACGCCCTGGCAGGCGTCACCGAGGACCTTGGCCGGTCGTTCGAACGCTGGCAGGAGTGGGCGGCGGAGTTGCTGGACTCGCAGCTCTCCTATCCCTCGCTGGCCTATTTTCGCTCCAGCCACGACAACGATTCCTGGATCGGATCCCTCGGGGCAGTGATGGACGCGGCGACCCTGATCCTCACAACCATCGACGAGAGCAGCGGGAACCCCGGCAGCAACGAGGTTCCCCTGCCCCGAAGCGTGAAGGGCTGGGCCAAGCTGGCCCGCTCCGTGGGCGGCCACTGCATCGAGGACATGGTCCTCTACTTCGACCTGGCGGACGGCGGAGAGGCCGGGGTCGAGCTGGAGGAATACCGCGCAGCCCGGACCCGGCTCGCGGGCGCCGGTTACCGGCTACGCCCAGAGGCGGAGGCCTGGGAGGCGTTCCGCGAGCAGCGAGGCCGGTACGCCGTCCGGATCAATTCGCTTGCCGAATTCTGGGCCTCGCCGCCCGCGCAGTGGATCGGCGACCGCTCCCCGCTCAAGCACCGCGTCCACCACGACAGCCACGTCTTCTCGGCCCAGCCCAAGGACTGACGGCGCTGACGGTTAAGGAAGAGTTGAACGAAGCCCGGTGTGAAGCCCCAAGGCCGTCAGGATGCAGATCCAACTCACCGTCGACTTAGGGAGCTTCGAGGTCATGCGTCGCGTCGGCATCCAGGCGGAATTAAGGTTCGCCGACCATTTTCGGCCGCTTTGATTTTGAGGTCCAACCCAACTGATTTTGGCCCAACGATCGCTCGTGGTCACGAGGCTCCTTCGCCGAAGTCGGCATTGCCGGCTCCTTGCTTGTGGAGCTTGAGAGTGTGGACTCCTACGGTTAGGAGCCATCCCGATCACTGAGGGTATCTATCCGGAACACCTCTGAACGGTGTGGCTGGGCCTGGGGCCGGCTTGTTCTCCCTCGGCTGGCAGAGCCAGCCTGTCCTGGTCGGCGTTTGTAGACTGCCGTAGTGAGCACCAGCACGAGCCGGGGCGCGCTGCTGGTCGGAAGCGTGCCCGCCGCCAGCGCCGAGGAGGCGATGTCGGAGGCGCTAACCCGCCTCGGGCCCCGGCTTCAGACCCTCCCCGACGGCGAGACTGGCGAGCGCAAGAACTGGATCATTCACATCGTCGAGTCTTTCCGCTCACACCCGGATCTGGAGGTGGCGAAGGAAGGTGACTGGTCCGACTACAACAAGACACTGCGTTTCAAAGTCCGCCGCGGCCGGAAGCTGACCTCAGACAAGCTGGACCTCGGCTATCTGCGAGCCTTCCGCTCCAGCTATCCCGTGTTCAAGGCTGCCCGGGCAAAGGCGGCTCTCCAGACTCTGGCCTTCCAGGTTGGCATACCCGGCGACCTCGACATGGCCCTCTTCTCCTTCGGACCAGCGGGGATCGTGAGGCGACGAAAGCTTTTCGCTGTGGCCACCGCCCGCGACATCAAAGCCATTCAGGCCGAGGCGGGCAACGACGTGGTCTTCCAGATCGAGGTTCCGGCCGAGCTGGTCTTTGTCGCCCAAACCCCGCGACCAGCACGCTCTCTGGTGGCGCGGTACATGGCGCGTGGAGTCACAAGGATGGCCAGGATGGCGCCCGAGGGATCGCGCTTTGGCATCCACCTCTGCCTGGGCGACATGAACCACAAGTCGCTCACCAAGCTCAAAGACGTCGGTCCGGTGGTGCAGTTGGCGAACGCGATTGCGAAGCGCTGGCCCCAGCAGCTGCGGCTGGAGTACATCCATGCACCCTTCGCCGCCGCGGACATCCCGCCGACCCTGGAGGCCGCCTGGTACGCGCCGCTCTCGCGCCTGCGCTTGCCCGAATCGGTGCGCTTTGTGGCAGGCTGCATCCACGAGGACCTGAGCCTCGACGACCAGGGCCTGGTTCTCAGCCTGATCGAGGACAGGCTGGGCCGCAGAGTCGACCTGGCG
>JALZAW010000591.1 GCA_030948155.1 Candidatus Dormiibacterota bacterium
GGCTCAGACCAGCCGCCGGCGCGTCGATCTCCTGGCTCGGCCAGCAGTTCCGCTCGAGAGTCGCGCCAGACCCTGCCGGGGTCGGAATCAGCCCAGTGACCCCCGCTGCGCTCTCGCCCGCGCGCCAGGCTCTCCCTGGGCGCCCGGCTGGTACTCGGCTCCGCGCGAGCTGCTCTCGCCCGCCGCCCGCCCGCCTGCTGACCAGCCCCGCCGCCCTTCTCGATGCCAGGACCAGCGCTGAGATCTCCCCTTGCTGGTCCTTTCGCGCGCGCCGGTCGCTGCCTTTCGAGGGCTGAGCTCGGGTCGGTTGGTGGATCGAGTCTGGCTGCTGCCGGCTTTCCTTTTCCACCGCGAAAGGGGCCGCCCCGTCGCCCGTCAGGTCCCGACCGCCTCCCCTTGGCCATGAGGGCCAGCGTACGTTTACTGGCTTGTAACGTTTTCCGGCCCGCCAGCAGCCGAAAGCAGGTCGCGGACCCGGGGGCGGGTGGCCGACCCGGCGGCCCAAGCATTCACAGTTGTCAGCGCCGAGCGAGGGCGGCGAATCACTACGATCGTCTGTCATGCAGGACGCGCCGGGCATCGCCACTCGGGGCGGCCGAGGAGGCGATCCCTCGACCAGGCGCAGCCTGGCAGCGCTGTTCCTGGCCCAGGCCGCCTCGACCAGTGCCCTGACCACCAGCGTTTCCCTCTCCAGCATCGTCGCCACGCACCTGACGGGGTCGGCCTCTGCGTCCGGCCTGCCGGCCACCATCAACCTGGTGGTCGCCTCGCTGGGCGCGTTTCTGGCCGGCCTGGGGATGGCGCGCTTCGGCCGCAAGGCGGGCATGCTCACGGGTTACGTTGTGGGCGCCTTGGGCGCCGGTCTCGGCTGTGTCTTTGCCCTGGCGCACAACTTCCCGGGCTTCCTCCTTGGCAGTGCGCTCGTCGGCATGGCTCAGGCCGTCGTGCTCCAAGGTCGCTACGCCGCAGCTGACTTCGCGAGTGCCGAGTGGCGAGGACGCGCGGTCGGCGTGATCCTCTTCGGGGCGGTGCCGGGGGCCGCGCTGGCGGCCGGGCTCACTCCCCTGCTGCAGCTGATCGCGGCCCAGCGCGGGCTCGACGCCATCGAGCTGGGCTGGGGCCAATCAGCGCTCCTGCTGGCGTTGGGGGCGCTGTTCATCGCCCTGCTCTTCCGCAACCCTCGCATCAGCACCGAGGCTGCCGGACGGCTTCGGCTCAGCCAGTTCCTCGCCGCGGCCGGCGAGCCCTCGGTCCGCCTGGGCGTTCTCTACCTGGTGGTGGGCCAGGCCGTGATGGTGATGCTGATGAGCCTCTTCCCCATCCACGCTCTCCACCACGGTCATCGACTGGGCACCATCTCGGCCATCATCAGTGTCCACATAGCCGGCATGTACGCACTTGCCTGGCTTTCCGGTGGACTCGTCGACCATTTCGGCGCTGCAACCATCGGCTCGGCCGGTGGCTTCATGCTCTTCGCCGGTGCCCTCCTCTCCGCCGGGCAGACCTCGGCCATCGGCATCGGGCTCGCGCTCTTCCTCATCGGCCTGGGCTGGAACTTCTGCTTCGTCACCGGTTCCGCACTGCTCGCGAAGAACTTGAAAGCCGGCATTCGCACCCGCTTTGAGGGCACAGCCGACGTGCTGGTCTGGCTCTGCGCCGGCGGGACCACGCTGGGCGGCGGCGTTTTGGTAGGTGTCTACGACTATCCGGTGATAGGAGTACTGGGGGGCATCGCCGCCACAGCTCTGCTGCTCCTGACGGGGCTCACGTGGTCGAGTCTTCACAAGCCGGCGCCCGTGAGCTGAGCGCGCTCGCAGGGCCTGTTCACCGGGCAATTCCACCTTCGGCGGGTGGCGACGCAGACGTCGAGAGCGTGAGGCGTCGCGGCGGACCTTCAGCCGCCGGCCGGGACGCGCCTCCAGCGCACGCCCTCGCGCGAGTCCTCCAGTACCAGGCCCCGGCCCCGCAGCTCGTCCCGGATGCGGTCGGAGGTGGCGAAGTCACGCCGGCGCCTCGCCTTCTCCCGCTGGTCGATGAGCCGCTCGAGCTCCTCGTCCAAGCTCTCCTCGCCCCCTCGGAGCACATCGAGGTGGG
>JALZAW010000106.1 GCA_030948155.1 Candidatus Dormiibacterota bacterium
TCGAAGCGAACCTGCTCGACGGCGATCACCAAAGCCAATGCCCGACTACGGGCGCATGGCAAGAGTAGCGATCAGGGCCGCCGGCATCGCAAGCAAGACGAGCAGCATTGACTGCAGGAGATCCCTTGCGATCGGTGCGTGCCTAGAACTCAGGCGCTCGCCGGCGATGATCGTGAATAGGATAAGCGGCCGGGCGGCTGAGCGGATTCCGCGCTCACGGGCATGATGCTCAGGCCAACGCTGCATGATCGTCACAGGGCGTGGCATGCGTTCTAGGTCCGCTGGGATCCCCAGCGCACCAGCAGCTCTCTCGCGCCGAACACCTCGACGTCGAAGCGGGCCAGCCTCAGGACCTCAGCCAGGCAGCGAGCCATCATCGCGCTTACCTCCATCATCGGGCCGCCCTGCACCAGGTTGTCGAGGGTAAGGATCTTATCCACCGACCAGCTGACCTTGACCACCGGCCGGCGAGGTGCCTTTGACCAGGTTCCCCAGGTCAGCAGCGGCCGGCTGGATACGGCCATCGGCAGTCTGGGACCGGCGCAAGACGTGCAGGCCAAGGAGGCAGTGCAGCGGACGGCGGCCACCGTGAGCACGGACGGGGCGCCGCTGTTCGTCGGAGCCGGGGACACCGTGACGAAGGTCGACGCCTCCAGGCTGGGCGCCGGGAGCGTGGGCACGTTGGGCGGCGAACAGGTGCTTAGCCTGGCGACCGGGCACAGCGGCTGGCTCTACGCGCTCACGGCAAGTGGCCGCCTGCTGCGGATCGATCCCCGGACTAAGAGCGTCTCCTGGAGGAGCGGACCGCGCTTCATAGGCCTCACGATCCTGCACCAGACCGGCTGATCAGGGCAGCAGTTCGTGGGGGACTCAGCTAGGTGAGATCCGCAACTAGCGGTCGGTCCAGACGCTTTGACATCAGTCCCGGGACCGGGGAGCCCGGAAATGTAGCCTACGGGCTGCTCGCCTGGACTAGCAGGTCGCTGTCGTAGACGAGCAGCGAGGACATGTCGTCATCCGGCACGGTGTACAACCGTAGCCGGCCGTTGTTTGCCTCGATCCAGAAAGGGTTGCGGGTCAGCACGTCGTTGCGCGGCGACAGCTGGGTCAGCGGGACACCGTTCACGAGCTCCTCGGATGGCAAATCGAGCAGCGACAATCCACCCAGCTGGAAACCGCTAGGGTTACCGGCTTCCGGGAGAGCAGCGATCCCGTCGCAGACCATCTTGCGCGAGGGCACATAGTGGCAGTCCTGGTAGTCGATGTACTGCTCAGGGTTGTTCACGTGGCGAAGCAAGGTGCCCTTGTCGTTCCAGGTGTAGAAGGTTCGTGATCCCCAGTTGTTGCCCACGAGCTGGCCTGTGACCTCATCGCGGGTGATGCCGCCGATGTGGTCGTTGAAGCGGAAGACCACGGTCGCCGTCATGTCAGCCGGGTTCACCCGGTAGATGATCGCGTGGCTGTGCGGCCGGTACTCTGAGACCGGCACCCAGACATACGTGCCGTCGAAGTCGATGCCACCGGGGTGGTAGATGATGCCGGCGCCGAGCTGCAGGTCGTGGATGAGGTGGCCCCGGGTGTCGAACTCGAACAGGTGACCTATGCCCTTGCCTGGTGTCCGGTCGTAGCCGTCACAGGATGGGGTGCACTTGACCGGCTGCTCGAGGACCTGAACGGACGACATGAAGAACCGGTCGCCGATCCGAACCATGCCCTGCGGGTGGAAGGTGTCCCACTGCAGCGGCGTCTGCTGCACGCTTTGCCACCCGATACTCCGGCTGAGCTGTTCCAATAACTGGGCGACGGGGCTGTTTGGGCTCCGCGCTGGTTCGGACTTTTGGGCCTCAGCGGCGGCGGAGACGTTGGTAGCCACTGAGGCTAGGTAAATGGCGGACAAAAGCGGCAGGACAAGGGCGACCGATGCCGCTACACCAACCGCGAGCCGGCGCTTGAAACGTAGATCCATATGGCAACCTCCACGATTCAGCCTGCAAAGATCGCTGGCGAGAGGTCACAACCGCTGATAGGAGTACATGACCTCAAGCCACTCACCGGCGTCACCGGTGATGATCAACGCACCCTCGGCAGCTGGCCCATGCTCACCTCCCTTGCCTTCACGACAACTGCTTCACTGTCGCGAGCCGTCAGTCGAGCGTGCTCGGACAACCTCCAGCCGCCCCCAAAGGCTCCGACGTTCTGATTCTCCGCCGGCTGGGCCGCCGCGGCAAGGCTGCGCATCGACCTCGACGCTCATTGATGTCAACGGCCGAGAACTGATGGTGCTGGCCGAACGCCACGCTTCCTCAGTCTATGTAGCGGTCCACTGGGAGCCATAGCCAGCTGTGTGTCAGCGGGGCTCTCGGCGCGGGCTGTCGCTGGCCGCCATGACCCTAGACCGCCGTACCAGGGTTGGCCTCGATCGTCACCCGGAGCTGCGCCGGCGGCGGATCGCCAACCATCGCTTTCTTGACGTAGATGGAGCCGACAACCGTATCTCGGCCCGCATCCTCCACCTCCTGGTACCGATAGGTGCCTTTGGTCTCCTTCTCCTTGCTGAAGATGAGCACAAGACGCTTCACTTCGAACCTCCTAATGCCAACTGTCCTGTCCTCGCCGGACCAAGGGTCTCCTAGAACGGCGCGCCAGTGATTCACGGCTGATTTCAAGCTCGCTTTGGCTAGCGCCAGATGTGGGCCTGCTGCTCTGCCCACGGAACGTCGTTCAGTCCTCGGGCGACGTGTAGGGAACGTGGAGCAGGACGGCGGCCCGGCGCTGCACGCCTCGATCCCGACGGTCGTAGCCGGCGGTGGTGGAGGCCGAGGCGTGCCCCGCCATCTTCTGCACGGTGGCCAGGTCGACACCCAGGTCGAGCAGATCTCCGATCCAGGTTCGGCGGAGGTCGTGGGGTGCCAGCGCCTGAATCTGGGCCTTGAGGCGCGCTGCTGGCAGATGCGCCAGGCCGCAGCGGGCGTCAGCCGAGCCAGGCCGGCACCGGCGCGAACCAGGCGGCCAGTCTTGAGGACAGCACAGAAGAGTGGGCCCGGTTCCGAGCCACGGACCTGCAGCCAATCCTGTAGAGCCGGAACCGTCGACGGTGGCAGAGTTCACCTGGCGCGGCTTTTTACCCTTGCCGAGTCGTACCCGCAGCTCGCTGCTGATCAGGTCCAGGTCGGCGACGTCGACACCAACCGCCTCGGAGCGGCGCAGACCGCAACCGTAGGTAAGGGCCAGGAAGGCGGCATCGCGGCGCCGACGGGCGGCTGAGTCCTGACCCCGTGCATTCCGCGGAGGGCGGGTACACGCGTCGGAGAGGCCGCGCAGGTCAGCGGCGGAGAGGTCGCGGCCGCGGCGTTCTGACTCGCCGCGCACAGCTGGCACGCTGATCACCGCCTGATGTTCCTCGGTCGTCATCAGCTGCCCCTGCCAGCACTCCCGCAGCACGCCCCGCAGCGCTGAGAGCGTGCGGTTGGCGGTGGCGGGCTGGTAGTGCTCCTCGAGCAGACGCCGGATCTTGAGCACGTGAGGCCGACGCAGGCGCTGCCAGGGCATGGTCTCGGCCGTATAGACCTGGGTCGAGCGGCGGGCGATCCACTCCAGGGCGGAGAGTTGAGGGCGTCGGGAAGAGGAGGCCAGGCCATTCAAGTAGGCAGCGACCGGGTGCTCCAGGTGGGAGAAGGCGGGTGGCCCCTCGCCGTGTTGAGAGACCAGGTCCGAAAGCTGGGTGGGCCCCTCGCTGATCACTCCTCCGGTCCCCAGCGCTGCCGGCGGGGAGTCCTCGAGCCCCTGGCCTCGCCTCTCGCTGGCCGTGGCTTGTTCGCTCAAACCGGCGGCGGACCCAGCTTTCGCTTGGCCGAGTGCAGCATCCTCGATGATCCGCTCCTCGGGCAGGCCGAGGTGAACGGCCACTTCGGGGACGGTGTAGCGGCGTTCGTCGACGAGACCGCTCATCAGATTCAGGACGCCGTGCTCCTCTTCACTCAACGGGGCTCCATCAGGCGGTCGGTCGCTCAAACCTTACCGAACATGCGTACGCCACCAGCCTAGCAGAGCACGGATAGGTAACGAAAACCCACTTTTACGCAACCTATTCAGCCTTCCCATCATGCGTGATCTAGTCCCGCACACGGCAGCGTTTGCAATCGGGGGCCTTTACCTAGCTGGCGCACACGGCCTACGAGGTAGAGGAGCTGGGCCGGCCGTGAGTCGACTGCCACAATGGCGTCGATAGCGGTTAAATCGGTCATCCAATCCGCGATTGGGTTGGAGAGGAACTTACCGTCGTCTGCGCGCCTAAGCTAAGACGCGTTCGCCAAAGGCTTGACCTTATTCAAGCCTGGCAGACTGCTCACCGTCCCCAAATTACCGAACACAGGAGATCCCAATGGCAAAAGCCCAGGAGACAACGATAACCCGGCGCCGGAGTAGCCGGGCTGTAGAAAACAGTGACGTGAAGCCGTCGTCAGCGACTCGCCGAAGCCGGGGAGTACGCCAGCCCACAGAAAGAGTGCTGGCCGACCTGGACCGGATGATCTCCACCCTTATCAAGGAGAACCGCGAGCTTCACCGCCAGATCGACAAGCTCAGCAGGCAAGCCGTTGGGGCTGCCTCTGGGACTGCCGAGCGCGCTCTACGGGCCATCCAGCGCCGAATCAGCAGCGCCGTGGACAGCCGGGCCACGACCGTCGCCGGCGTTCGGTCCTCGCGGCGCCGGTGAGCAGGACGCCGCGCAAGATCACCGATCCGGAAGTGCTCGAGCGGCGGCGCCAAGCGCTGGCTAAGGCTAGGGCGGCCCGCGCAGCCAAGCGGGCAGGCGCTTAACGCCAGGCCAGATAAGCAAGCGCGAGCGCGGCCGCTGACGGATCAGTCGCGCTGGTGACCTGGGCAGGACCTCCGCAGCGCAAGAGGGAGCCGATTAGGTCCCCAGACCCGATGGGCAGTCCCTCGATTCAGGAGAGGTCGGTATCGTCATCCCGCGGCGTTAGACCTTGTGCCTTCGCCTCTCGCTTCCGCAACCAGTTTGCCGCCGGCGCAAAACAGATCACGACCCCCAGCCCGAGCGCGGTGACCGCGGCGGCAGTGAGGAGCAGCCCGACGCCGCAGAGCACCCCGCTCGCGGCCGCTACCCAGATGTCGGCTGCAGTGGTGAGCCCTCGGATGCGCTGACCGCCGGAGACGAATATGGCTCCCGCGCCGAGGAAGCCGACACCCGAAACCACCTGGGCGGCGATCCGGGTCGGGTCAGGACGGGTCTGGCCCAGGCCCGGCAGAGACAGAACGCTGAAGCCAGCGGTGGCAAATGCGCAGGAACCAAGCGCGACCAGCGCCAGCGTCCGAAGCCCGGCGTCTTTGTATCGGAAGGAGCGCTCCAACCCCACCACGGACCCGAGGCCGGTGGCTACGATGGCCCTGACGATCAACTCACCTTCGATCGGGGAAGCTCCCAAGATCATCGCTGCATGACCACCATTGGTAAGACGTTCATACGCACCCCGTGGCTCAGGCCGTCGACGGCTTGATTCAGCTAGTCTAGGACTTGGACTACGGTGCTCCGGATCACTTGCCAGGGCGGCCTCTACGGGCAGTCTGATCGGCCGTCTAACGAGCGATAAGAGCACAGGGGGCGCGGCTGGTCCTTATCGTGAGTCAGAAACCGGGCCTGACGTCAGGTAACTGAGATTTTTCGGGGCTCAAACCAGAGGTTCAACGTCCGACAAGTGCTCGTGCGCCGCCTCTAGCCTCGATCTTTTCAGTAAGGTGGTCGACCTTCGCCCAACCACGAACCGGGGTCGGCCACGATGGAGCGATGGAAGTGCGGCGCCGGCGGGTTGGCGACGTGGAGGCGCTGGGGTGCGTGGCGGCCGCCGTCGTAGGCTGGACCGGTATCCGCCCCGATTGCCTGACTCTTCTCCTCCCAAGAAGCGGTGGCAGCGTGGGTTGCAGTGGATGCGGGGGCCGTCGTCGGGCACGTCGCCCTGCACCCGGCCAGCGCCGAAGCGGTCATGGCGCTCGCCGCAGAGGCCACCGGCTGGTCGACAGAGCGGCTCGTAGTCGTGGCACGCCTCCTCGTGGCCCCGACGGTCCGACGCCGTGGAGTCGGCAGGATGCTTCTCAACCACGCGGTCGCCGAGGCCCACACCAGGGACCGTTGGCCGGTGCTCGATGTGGCCGTCCAATTCGACGGGGCCATCGCCCTCTATCAGTCCTGTGGCTGGACGTGCGCAGGACCAGTCACCTTTCGCTGGCCGTGGCCGCACTGGCATTGGACATGGCCGCGTCGCAGGTCGTGGTAGTGGGCGGTCACCTCCGTTGAGCGCATTCCCGATTCAAGGCATGTCCCCGGACGCTACGGGAAGCAGCACGCGAGAAGACGAGCGGACCTCGTTCTGCGTGGTGGTTCCCACCAGCGCGTGCCGTCGGCACCTCCTCCGGCTGGTCATCGCTGGTCAACAGAAGGCGGATGCGATGGCCCGCGGGGAAACGCCGCGCGTTGGTAATGAGGGGTATTCGGTAGCTGACCGGCTCGCCGATCGGCACGGCGCTGCGTTCCACGCTCTTGGGGCTGATGCTTGACTTCTTGCTGGGGTGAGACGTCTGCCCGCCGGCTGACGTCGACGCCTGGTGCTCAGATCCGTTGCGGCAGGAGACCCGCGGTTGGAGAATGCGGGCGCATGATTCCGTCGGCGCTGCCGCTCGAACTCGGGGCGGCTTTGCGGCACGCCAGCGACAGATCTAGACTTCGCCGATGGCAACCCTCTGGCGGCTGGGGATGTTGGCGCTCGCGCCCGGCGCGGCGCTCGGCCTTGCTTGCGTCCTCCTACCGTTCCCGGATGGCGACCTCATGGGTCTGTCCCTCGTCACCTGCGCCATTGCGGGCCTGCTGACGGGCCTTCGGACCAAGCGGGTCGAGTTGGCGGGCGCGGTAGGCGGGACAACCGGCCTGCTCGGTAGCACCCTCCTCTTCTTGGACGTCGCTCTCGCCCACTGGCGATCGGCGGCCCCGCCGGCGCTGCCGATGCTGGCAGGCATCGCCGCCACGCTGGTGCTGCTCACTATCGCCGGCTTCCTGTGCGGCGCGATCGCTGGCGCGATCGCCTCGCCCCTTCAGGCCGCCAGGGTCACGCTGGCCGCTGCGAGCGAGGGACCAGCCAGCCGTGGTCTGCGCTTCCTTTGGCGGGCCGCGGGTCAGACCGGCTGAGGGCCGCCTACAGCCAGTAGGAGGGTGTCGGCTGGCGAAGCGCTGTCCGCACCGCGGACCGGTACGGCTTACCGGTGGGCCTCGAAGCGTTGTAGACCTCCTACGCTGGCTTGACTTCTTGCACAGGTGAGATGTCTGTCCGCCGGCTGACGTCGGAACGTGACGGCGGAGTGCAGCGGCACCGGCCACCACGACCCGCATGTTGGCCGCGCTCCGCGGCGTGCTCCGGGAGCGCTGGCACGCCGTGCGGCTCACGACCGACGAGTACCAGGCGGCCATCCAGATTCCTGCCGTGCGGGGAGAGTCTGAGGCGCGCGGCCGCGACCTCACCGCAGGCGACTGCGGGGACTCTTTGAGGCCTGCGCTCGGGCCCCTCAGGAGGGCCACCGCCAGGACTCCGGGGCCCGGCCCCGGCCGAGGGCCTGGCCCGCTGCCACCTTCGCTCCGGGGCGCCTGGACTTTCTACCTTGCGGCTGGGGCTGATGGGCACGCTGAGTGAGGTGCTCGGTAGTCAGTCGGCTCAGGCCCAGACGGGTTAAAGTTCCTGCGTCAGGCAACGGCCCGGCGATGGGGGACCACCGGGATCAGAATGACCTAGCAGCGGCATCAGGGCGTCAGCGGGCGTCTCAGGGGTTCTGGAGGAGTTCCGCTAGACACGATAACGGACGCGATTCTGGCGGGAAGTCCGATCGGCGGCTACAGCGCAACGGCTTCGCCGATTCCTAAACCGCGTGTCGGAGGTTCGAGTCCTTCCGGGGGCACCACCCTTAACAGAACGCGAACCTTTTGAGTGGGCACGATGAAGCTCGGCTGGAT
>JALZAW010000592.1 GCA_030948155.1 Candidatus Dormiibacterota bacterium
TGGCCGCGCTGAGAATGGCCAGTGCCACCTTGGGACCCACCCCATCGACCTGGATCAACATCTGGAAGAGCTCCAAATCCTGCGCGCTGGCAAAGCCGTAGAGAGCCAGCTGGTCCTCACGCACAACCGTGTGGATGTGAAGAGCCGCCTCCTCCCTGGCCCCCACTGCGGGAACGGATTCGCGCGCTGACGCGGGCAGGGAAACCAGATAGCCCACCCCGCCCACGTCGAGCACGACCTGGTCCTGGGCCGCCCGGATGACCCGACCCCGCAGGTAGCCGATCAACGGGCCTGCCGGTCGAGCACGCCGGGGGCCCGTCGGGCGAGCCGACGGGTCCGGGCGTGGCACATGGCGATCGCCACAGCATCGGCCGCATGGTGGTCACCGGCGCCGCCGGCAAGCTGGAGGCCCAGCATGCGCCCCATCTGAGTTTTACCGGCCAATCCGTATCCGGTGATGACTGACTTGACGTGGCTTGGCTTGTACTCGTGCACGGTTACCCCAGCCTCGCCGAGGGCGGCCAGCACGGCGCCCCGGGCCTGAGCGACGCCGATGGCGCTGCTGGCATTGCGGCCGAGGAAGAGCTCCTCCAGCGCCGCCTCCTGAAGCCGGTACGTGGCCAGCACCTGACGCAGCCCGCTGACCAACAGCACAAGACGCGGAGCCGGCGGGCCGGGCTTTGTCCGGATGGTGCCGCTGGCAACCACCTGCTGGCGCCCGTCCACCACCGCCCAGCCGGTGTTGGCCAGCCCGGGGTCGATCCCCAGCAGGAGTGGCCGAGCCCAGACGGCCATCGGCCCTACTTGCCTGTAACGGCCGATGCGGCCTTTCCGGTTGGTACAGGCAACTAAACGCTGGCTGAGACGCGTTCGAGAACTTCGGCGGGGACGTCGAAGTTGGCGTAGACCGCCTGCACGTCGTCGTCCTCTTCCAGGGCTTCCAGAAGCCGCAGCACCTGGGGCACCTGTTCTTCGGACACCGGCACCGTCTGGCCAGGCTGCATGGTGATCTCAGCCTCCTCGATCCTGACCCCGAGCGCTTCGACCGCCGACCTCACCGGTTCCAAAGAGTTCGGCTCGGTGATGATCTCGACGCTGCTGCCCTCAACCTTGATGTCCTCGGCACCTGCCTCGATCGCGGCCAAGCCCACCTCCTCCGGATCCAGCGACCCGACATCCAGGCTCAGCACCCCCTGGCGGCTGAACATCCAGCCCACCGAATTGGTCTCGGCCAGATTGCCGCCGTTCTTGGCGAAGATGTGGCGCATCGACGGCGCCGTGCGGTTGCGGTTGTCAGTCACGGCGTCGACTAGCACCGCTACCCCGGCTGGGCCGTAGCCCTCGTAGCGCACCTCTTCCAGGGCGTCGCCCTTGCCGGCGCCGGCCCCACGCTCGATGGCCCCCGAGATCTTATCCGCGGGCATGTTCGCTTCCCGCGCCTTCTGCACTGCGAGGCGAAGCCGGAAATTGCTGGTCGGATCGGGTCCACCCTCGCGCGCCGCGATGGTCACCTCCCTGGTCACGCGGGTGAAGGTCTGACTCCGCTTGGCGTCAACTATCGCCTTCTTGTGCTTGATCCCGGCCCACTTCGAGTGACCTGACATTTCAGCGCTCCGCTCCGAACATGCTTTCGGGCATTTTAGCCAACGCTCAAGCGAACGAAGTTTCGTTTGCCCGCTTTGACCACGCCCTCATCCTCGACTGGGTGATCGGAGGCGACTTTCTCACCGTTGAGCGAAAGGCCGCCTTGCTCGGCCAGCCGGCGGACCTGGCTGAGGCTGCCATAGAGACCGGCCGCAACCAGAGCCGCGGCCACTGTGGTACCGGGCCTGACTTGGAGCAGGGGAATCTCGGTTTCGTCCAGCCGGCGGCTCCGGAACTTGGCCTCGAAGTCCCGCTCGGCGGCGACCGCCGCCTCGGGACTCACCAACCGGGTCACCACTGCGCGGGCCAGCCCCGCCTTGGCGTCTCGGGCCGGCAGCCGCAGCGCAGCCGCTATCTCGTCGGGGGTCAGACCCGAGACCAGGCGCAGATAGGGCTCGATCAGCGTGTCGGGCAGGGACATGACCTTGCCGTAGATCTCGGCCG
>JALZAW010000593.1 GCA_030948155.1 Candidatus Dormiibacterota bacterium
CCCGACATCGCCGCTGGCGTCGATACGTCGCTGGAGGCGCGGCGGGGCGACTTGGACCCGTTCGAGCTGCAGGGCGCCGGTGACCAGGGCATGATGATCGGCTTCGCCTGCGACGAGACGCCTGAGCTGATGCCCCTGACGATCTCGCTTGCGCACCGGCTGGCACGCCGGCTGGCAGAGGTTCGCAAGAACGGCTCGCTGCCGATGCTGCTGCCCGACGGCAAGACGCAGGTCACAGTCGAGTATGAGTTCGGGCGGCCGAAGCGGATCGAGGCAGTGGTCATCTCCAGCCACCACGAGCGGTCGCTGAGCTCCACTCAGCTGGAGGAGGGCGTCCGCCGGCTGGTGGTGGATCAGGTGCTGCCGGTTGAACTGGTCGACGCCCAGACCAAGATCTTTGTCAATCCCAGCGGCCGATTCGAGATCGGTGGCCCGGAGGCCGACGCCGGCCTCACCGGCCGCAAGATCATCGTCGACACCTATGGCGGCGTGGCCCGCCACGGCGGCGGCGCGTTCAGCGGCAAGGACCCCTCCAAAGTGGACCGCTCCGCCGCCTACGCCGCCCGGCACGTGGCCAAGAACATTGTGGCCGCCCAGCTCGCCGCGCGCTGTGAGGTGCAGGTCTCGTACGCGATCGGCCGGGCTGAGCCCACCTCAGTTTCGGTCGAGACCTTCGGCACTGGTCGCATCTCCGAGGAGGAGATGCTCCGCCTCATCCGAGCGAACTTCGACCTGCGGCCGGCGGCGATCGTGCACCACCTGCAGCTGCGGCGGCCCCTCTACGCTCGGACCGCCGCCTATGGCCATTTCGGCCGGGACGACCTGGATCTGCCCTGGGAGAGGACCGACCGGCTGTCGGCGCTCCAAGAGCGCAGCGCTGCCACAATCCGGGAGTAGGGCGGTAGCCAGCGAGCTCAAAGCAAGGCCTGCGCTGCGCGTCTACGACACCCTGCAGCGCCGGCTCGTGCCGATTCCAGTCTCGGAGACACAATCGGGGCGGCCTGAGCTGAGGCTCTATGTCTGCGGCGTAACCCCTTACGACTCGGGCCACCTGGGCCACGCCTTCACCTTCTGCGCCTTCGACGTTCTGGTCAGGTGGCTGGAGGCCTCCGGTGTGCTGGTTAGCTATGTCCAGAACGTGACCGACGTGGACGATCCGCTCTTCGCGCGTGCCCGCCGGGACGGCCTCGATTGGAGCCAGCTCGCCGAGCGCGAAACCGAGAGGTATGTCCGGCAGATGGAGGCGCTGGGCTGGCGGTCGCCGGACGTGATGCCCAGGGTTTCGGACGAGATTCCAGGCATCGTGGCAGCTGTCAGCTCGCTGTTGGAGAGCGGCTGCGCGTACCTGAGCGACGCCTGCTACTTCGCGGTGGAGCGCTATCCGGGCTATGGTGCGCTTTCCCACCGCAGCCGGCTCTCCATGATCCGCAAGCTCCGCGATGAGGGCCTGCTGGGCGTTGTGGGTCCGGGCCGCAAGCGGAACGCGCTCGATTTCCCCCTCTGGCGACCGTCGGAGCCGGGGGAGCCGACCTGGGCCTCCGCTGCCGGACGGGGCCGGCCGGGCTGGCACATCGAGTGCTCAGCCATGTCCATTCGCTATCTCGGCCCGCAGATCGATGTACACGGAGGGGGCCGGGATCTGATCTTCTCGCACCATGAGTCGGAGCGGGCCCAGTCCGAGTCGTTAACAGGCGCAGTTCCCTTCGCCCGCGCCTGGCTGCACACTGGGATGGTCCGGTTCGAAGGCCGCAAGATGTCCAAGAGTCTGGGCAATCTCGTCGTCGTCGAGGACACGCTGGCAAGAGCTTCCGCGGCCGCGGTTCGCCTCTACCTGGCGTCCCATAGATACCGAGGGGACTGGAGCTTCCGCTGGGAAGGGCTGGCCGGCGCCGCGCGCCTCGCCGACCGCCTGGCCGAGCTCGTCGGTCCCCAGCCAGGAGGAGGCGGCGGGGGCGGGGCGGGCCCGCAGGGCGACGAATCGGCGCTTGCGGCCGGGGCTGATCGGCAGCTTGTGAGGGACTTTGCGGCTGCCCTTGACAATGACCTGGACACGCCCGCCGCAGTGCGGGTCC
>JALZAW010000107.1 GCA_030948155.1 Candidatus Dormiibacterota bacterium
CCGTAGAGCAGCGAGTCCTCGCGCAGGAAGCTGAGCCAGAAGCGGCCGAACGCGTAGACCGCCAGCCAGAGCAGCCCGACCACCCCGGCCGGCAGCCGCAGCTTGAGCCGCCGGTAGGTCAGGAGCGCCAGAGCGAATACGAGCAGGTTCCAGACCAACTCATAGCCCACCTCCAGGTGGACCGAGCGGCCGGGCTGGCCGAGTGTCTCGGGGTTGATGTACTCGACTGCGAAGGGCAGGTTCGAGGGGATGGCGTGGTGCTCGCCGTTGATCACGTCGCCGATGCGTCCGATGGCAAAGCCGAGCGCGTTGGCGGGACCTACAGCGTCCAGGATCTTGCGATAGTCGATGCCGTTCCGGAGCGACCAGGCCAGGCCGCCCAGCAGCCCGCCAAAGATGCCGCCCCACTGGCTGATGCCGCCCTCGTTCAGCAAGACCACCTTCTGCCAGGCGCCGACGAACAAGTGGTAGTTCTCCCAGACATAGAGAAGGCGGGCGCCAACGATGCCCGCCACCACCATCCAGACAGCCATGTCGTAGACCCGCTCACCGCTGATGCCTTCGCCGGCCAGCAGGTACTGGCCGACCCTCGCCGCCGCGATGATGCCGATGACGCTGAAGACGCCGTGCCAGGTGATCAGCAGCGGCCCGAGGCGGCCCACGTTGGGGTTGAGATCGATCACAATCGCGGCAAAGTGGGCTGAGGGCGTCATGCCCTTACTCCCCCCAGGCGGCGCAGCGCCTCCTCCTTGCCCAGCAGCGCGAGCGTGTTGTGGAGCGGCGGCGAAACCTTGCCGGCGACGCACCAGCGGATGGGTGAGAAGAACCTGCCGCGGCTCCATTCCTGCGCCTGCCGAACCGCCTCGAGGGCCAGCTCGATGCTCGTTGGCGTCCAGTCGATGAGCTCGGCCAGGGCCGCTTCCGCCTTGGCGATCATGCGCTCCTGGTCAGGTGTCAGCTCCGGTCGGGCGGGTGGCTGAGTCAGATAGCCGAGCAGCTCCTCGGCCTGGCCGAGCCGGACCAGCCTCTCCTTCAGGGCGGGCGCCGCCTCCCGAACCACGCTCTCGGCCAGGCTGGGCAGATAGGCTCGCAGACGCCCGGCCAGCTCGGCATCGCTGAGCGCGCGGATGTAGTGCCCGTTCAGCCAGTCCAGCTTCTCCCAGTCGAACATGGCCGCCGCGTGTTGGACGCGGCTCAGGTCGAACACCTCCGTCAGCTCGGCCAGTGAGAACACCTCCTGCTCGGTACCTGGATTCCAGCCGAGTAGGGCCAGGTAGTTGAGCATCGCCTCGGGCAAGTAGCCGAGCTGCTGGAAATAGCTGAGCCGCGTTTCCGGATGCAGGCGCTTGCTCAGCTTCTTGCGATCCTTCCCGGTGATGACAGGCAGGTGGGCAAACGCCTGGGGGCGTGGCCGGCCCAGCGCGTCGGCAACCAGCAGCTGGAGGGGGGTGTTGGAGAGGTGCTCCTCACCGCGCAGGATGTGCGTGACCCCCATGAGCGCGTCATCCACAGGGCTTGCGAAGTTGTAGGTCGGGTAACCGTTCGACTTGACTATCACGGGGTCACCCAGCAGAGCGTTCTCGAACTGCACCTCGCCCCGGATCAGATCGCTGAAGCTCGTGAAGCCGATCTCCGGCACCTGGAGCCGGACTGTGAAATCACGGCTGCGATAGTCGGCAGGCGGATCCCGGAGGCAGCGGCGGGAGTAGCGATAGGGCACCCTCTGCCGGTCGGCCTCCTTCCGCTCGGCCTGCAGCTCTTCCCGCGTGCAGTAGCAGCGGTAGGCTAGCTTCGCCTCCAGCGCCTGAGCGGCAGCCTGCTTGTAGATCTCGAGCCTTTCGCTCTGCCGGTAGGGCCCGTAGGCGCCGCCCACGTCGGGTCCCTCGTCCCAGCTGAGGTTCAGCCAGCGCAGACCTTCATAGACCGCCGACTCGTACTCCGGCCGGTTGCGCTCCAGGTCCGTGTCATCCAGCCGCAGCACGAAGGAACCGCCCCGCTGACGTGCCAAGAGGAGGTTGAAGAGAGCGGTGCGCGCGGAGCCCAGGTGGACGTAACCGGTGGGGCTGGGCGCGATCCGCACCCGCACGGGCGGCGCAGACACCCGTCCATAGTAAGTGCTGATGCCGGGACCGCTTGTCGTCAACGGCGGCGATGAGCTGCAGCCAGGTAACGAAGCGCAGGACCGGATCCTGGTCGCGGCAGCCGGGGGGCTTCCGATTTATCTGGTGCCCACCGCGGCTGTGCGCCAGGACTTGGCTGCCCTGCTCGCGCAGGGCATCAGCTGGTTTGCAGGCTTGGGCGGAGAAGCCCGGGAGCTGCCCGTACGGAGGCCTCCTGACGCCCGCTCCGGAGACCTGAGCGTGCTGGCGGCCGGTGCCGGAGCCATCTACCTGCTCGGTGGCGACCCCGGTTACGCCGTAAAGGTTCTGGCC
The DNA here is from genome assembly GCA_030948155.1 of Candidatus Dormiibacterota bacterium. Lineage (GTDB taxonomy): Bacteria > Chloroflexota > Dormibacteria > Dormibacterales > Dormibacteraceae > Dormiibacter. The sequence goes on from JALZAW010000107.1 coordinate 2,433, forward strand.
GGCTCGCCCGTCTGGACCGCCATCGTCGCCGCCTGGAAGCGGGGAGCGGGCCTGGCCGGGTCCTCAGCCGGCGCGATGGCCATGGGCCAGAGCACGCTGGTGATGGCTCGCTGGCCCCGGCACCTGGAGCGCAAGCCGATCCCCGCCCTGGGGCTCCTGCCCGGCCTGGCAGTCATTCCCCACCACGATCAGTTCGGCCACCGCTGGCGGGTGCTGGCCGGCGCCTCAGAGCTGGAGATCCTGCGGCTGGACAGCCGCACTGCCGCCGTTCATCACGCGGGTCGCTGGCGTGCGCTCGGCGCCGGCAAGGTCGGCTTCCGCGATCGGCGCTTCACGGCCGGTGACGAGATCGTCGGGCTGCCGCCACCCGAGCCCGAACAGCCAGCCCACCAGGCCGCCGATAACTGAGCCAAGACCGGCGCCCGCGACGACATCGCTGGGAAAGTGATGGCCCAGGTACACGCGGGACACGCCGACAGAGGTTGCGACTCCAAGCAGGAGCGGAGCGTCCCGAGGATAGAAGGCGCTCAGCGCCACTGCGGCCGCAAAGGAGCCGGCCGAGTGACCGGAGGGAAAGGACGGGTCGTCAGGGGCCACCCCCACCAGTGTGCCCACGCCATTGATGAAAGGGCGGTCACGGCGCAGGCGCGCCTTTAGCGGGCCCTGGACCAGACCCGTGGCGGCCAGCATGGCGCTGGTGGCGGCGAGACCGGCTCGCCGGCCGCGGCTGCCGTCACGCAGCGAGAGCCATAAGGAGGCGCCGACCCAGCCCGCGCCCCGGGCGAGGTCCGAGAGCAGCGAGACGTGTTCGTCGATCTGGCCCGGGTGCGGCAATCCGTTGACCAAGCTGTAGAGGTGGCGGTCAAGCGTGGGCATAATTCAGGGCCCATGTTGCCTGAGACAGCTGGGATTCGGCAGCTGCTGCTCATCAGCGGCGCGGCCGGTTCCCTCACCCCCGACGTTCGGCAGAAGCTGATCGAGGCATTTCCGCTGCATCACGTCGAGGAGTTCAACCCGGAGGAGGACTTCCTGGCCGAGTTGGCGCCAGGCGCCGCAGTGGTGGTGGCTGGGGGCGATGGCACCACCGCCTTCGTCGCCCGCAAGCTGGCCGGCAGCGGCCATCCCCTGGGCATCCTGCCTTTGGGCACTTTCAACAATTTCGCCCGCTCACTGAAACTGCCACTCGACGTGGCCGAGGCGATTCAGGTCATAAAGCACGGCCAGGCCCAGGCTGTCACCGTCGGGCGCTTGGGCGGTAGGGCTTTCCTCGAGGCAGCCAGCGCCGGGCTGGCAGGCTTGGTGGTCGAGGCGGGCGAGGCACTGAAGGACCTTCACTTCGGAGAACTGGGTAGGGAACTGGCCGAGCTGCTCTCCAGCCGGCGGTTCGAATATCGCCTGAGCGGCGACCTCGAGCATTCAGGCAACGCTTTCTCGCTGACCTTTGCCAATACGCCATCCATCGGGGCGCTGATCCCGCTGGCCGATACCACGCCACGGGAGCCCAGCCTGACCTTCGTCAGGCACCCCGGTGGCGGCGTTCCCTTCCGGCGAGCTTGGCTGGAGACTGAGCCGCCGGTTGAGGTCTATGCCGATAACACGGCGGCCGGTTACACGCCGATGGAGATCAGCGCCGACTCGCGGTCGCTGGAGGTCATTCTGCCGGCTGGCTAGGTGCGGCGGCAGCAGCACTTCGCTGCGGCGCTGGCGGCCGGCCCGGCTCGGGCGCTGTTGGTTTGGCCGCTTACTTGACCACCAGGCAGGTGATGGTCTTGAATACGCCTTCGACCTTCTGGATCTTCTCCACTATGACGCGACCTACCTGATTCACGTCAGGCGCGTCGCAGACGGCGATAACGTCATACTCACCGGTGATCGCATCGGCGCTGACGACGCCGTCCTGGCCCTTGATCCGCTCAGCGACGTCAATCGCCCGGCCGGACGAAGCGTTGATCAGCACGTACGCCTTCACCTGAACCTCCTCCGTTCGGATAGATTCACCTAGCGTATAGCCTGCGCCGCATCAGTGGCTGCGGAGCGCCCGCATCATCACTTCTTCGGTTACGTTGCCGCCAGAGAGCACAAGCACCACCCGCTCGTCAGGTTCGGCTGTGTAGCGGTAGAGCAGCGCCGCCAAAGACGCGGCGCCGGATGGCTCCGCCAGGAGGTGTTCCCACTCGAAGAGGAGCCGGATGGCGCGCAGCATCTCATCCTCTCCGACCCGGATCATCTCGTCCACCCGGTTCTTGATGAGTTCGAAGTTGAGCCGGCCGGGACCGCTGGCGGCCAGGCCGTCGGCCATCGTCTGCACCCGGTCCAGAACCAGTTGCTGGCCGGCGGCCAAAGAGCGGGTGAGGCCATCGGCGCCCTGCGGTTCCACACCGATCAGGCGCACCGCCGGCCGCCGCGCCTTCAGGTAGAGGGCTATGCCGGCCAGAAGGCCGCCGCCTCCTACCGGCACCAGCACGGTGTCTGTCTCTGGCAGCTGGTCTGAGATCTCCACAGCGATTGTGCCCTGACCGGCAACTACCTCAGGGTCGTCGAAGGCGTGCACCAGGGTGGCTCCAGTCACCGCCTGAACTCTTGTCGCTTCCTGGTATGCCTCCTGGTAGCTGCGCCCGGCCGGGACGACCCGAGCGCCGAGCCGCTTCATCGATTCGACCTTGAGCAGATTCGCGTTCTCTGGGACGAAGACAGTGGCGGTGATACCGAACGCCGCCGCGGCGTAGGCAACGCCCTGGCCATGGTTGCCCGCGGAAGCAGTGATGACGCCAGCCCGGCGGTCAGCCGCGCTCATCCGGATGAGCTTGTTGAGGGCCCCTCTCACTTTGAAGGAGCGGGTCGGTTGGATCGACTCGATCTTGAGGAACACCTGGCAACCGGCTTTCACGGTCAGCGCGCGAGACAGCTGCAGGGGAGTGGGTGGGAGGTACGAGTTCAGGGAGCGAGCGGCTTCTTCGACCAACTCGGGCCGGATTCCAGCCTCTGTCCCGGCTTCCATCTCGCCCAATCTTAGGTAGGCGTCCGGGACTGCCAGCTAGCATCGTGGTGATGAGGTACCAGCCGCGCCGTTGGGCGCCACCGAGTTTGAGCCCTTCGCATCGCAGAAGCCGAGTTCGTTGCTGCCGGCGATGACTGCAGGTGAGCGGTACGCAGAGCTGGTCAGGGCCTATCTCCATCAACCCGGGGTAAGCCAGGAGGGGAGAGGCTTCGGCTCGTTCTCGCTCAGGGTGAGTGGTGCGATCTTCGCAATGCTCTCCGCCGGCGGCCAGTTGGTGGTCAAGCTGCCAAGTCAGCGGGTGGAGGAGCTGGTCGCCTCGGGGGACGGCGACCGCTTCGATCCTCGCGGTGGTCGGCCGCTGAAGGAGTGGTTGGCCCTCCGGGAGACCTCCAACCAGGAGTGGGACGGCCTGGCGCGGGAAGCGCTGGAATTCGTGCGCGCGAACCGCAGGTAACGCTTGAAGTGCCAGCTCGGGACACAGGTCAATGGACCGAGCCGACTAGCATCGGAACCATGAAAGATCGAGAGCGCAGCCTGGCTGCGGTCGAGAGAGAGAATTCGCGCTTGGCGAACAGAGAGCGCAAGCTGCGCGGTCCCCGCGTTGTGGTCGACAATCCGGGACTGAAGGCGGAGGCTCTGCGACTCGCTCAGCGTCGGCGCGGCCGCCCAGCACCGAGGGGCTGAGCCGCCCGCCCGCGTCCTGACAGGCACGTACAGTTCGGTCAGTAATGCCCCAAAGACGTGTTCGCCGGGCCATCTTCCCGGCAGCAGGGCTGGGCACCCGGTTCCTCCCCATCACCAAAGCGCAGCCCAAGGAGATGCTGCCGCTGGTCGACAAACCGACCATCCAGTACGGCGTGGAGGAGGCGATCGCGTCAGGCATCGAGCAGGTGATCATGGTCACCGGCGGTGGCAAGCGGGCGATAGTGGACCACTTCGACCGCTCTTTGGACCTCGAGTTCTATCTCCGAGAGCGCGACAGGTCTGACTTGCTCCAGATTCTGGCGGAGGTCGATGCTCTCAGTGACCGCGTCGACCTGAACTACGTGCAGCAGCGGCAGCCGTTGGGACTTGGTCATGCCGTGTGGACCGCTCGCCGCCTGGTTGAAGGCGAGGCGTGCGCAGTCCTTCTCGCGGACGACGTCATCTTGGCCACAGTGCCAGTGCTAAAGCAGCTCATCGACGCGCACGTCGAGACCGGGGCCACTGTTTTGGCGGTTCGCCGGGTGGCTCCTGACGAAGTCAGCCGCTACGGCATCGTGGCCACCGGCGCCAGGGACGGCCGGCTGCACGAGGTGCTCGACACCGTCGAGAAGCCGGCCCTGGCGGAGGCACCGAGCGACCTCGCTATTTTCGGACGCTATGTGCTGACCCCTGAGGTGCTGACCGCTCTCGACTCGACAGATCCGGGCGCCGGCCGGGAGATCCAACTCACGGACGCCATCAAGAGCACTATCGCTGGCGGCCGGGTGGTCGCTGTGGAGTTTGAAGGTGACTACTACGACACGGGGACCATCGCGGGCTACCTGAAGTCCAACCTGGCCCTTGCGCTCAAGCGCGACGACCTGCGGGAGGAAATGCTGGCAGTCATCCGGGAGCTGGTCAGCAGCGCCGAAGTCCGAGCCTAGAGGCGCCCGGTGCCGGCGAGGGCCGCTCGTATACTCCGGCTTAGCGCCCAGCCTCTGTGGGGCGCGCTCGCTGGACCGATGAGATGGCACTTTCAGGACGACGACGACCCGACGACGACCGGACCGTGCGCTTCGAGACGGCTGAGAAGGATTTCGAAGTAGAGGTCGAGCGGACGCTCAACCAGTGGTGCGTTTCTGTCTATCAGCTGCCTGACCGGAAGGTTCTGGCCCAGGACTTCTTTCCCGAGCGCTGGAAGGCGCTGGCCAGAGCTCAGGATTTCCTGCGCCTGCTGAACCAGCGCAAGGGCCGCGAGGAAGAGGAAGCGCGCGACGACTAGCGCACGGTCAACCCTCCTGGCCGGGTCGCCCGCGCCAGGACCCTAGAATCGGCGTGCCTTGAACCGTTCTTTCCTCATCCGCGAATGGGGCGCCGTCACCTTTGTGGTAACGGTACTGATCGGGCTCATAGTGGTGCCTGTGGCGCTCTACTTCGGCAACCAGTCAGGTGCCGGTTCGGCTCCGGCGCCCACCCCAAGCGTCACTGCCTCGACCTCAACCTCGCCGTCGGTAGCTGTCTCACCTTCAGCCTCGGCTCGACCCAGCGCTTCGCCAACTCACTAGACCAGGACGTCGTTCTCCGGCGTTGTCTTTCCAGGATGATGGTGGGAAGCATGGCGGATCAGCGGGTGAACGGCAAGGTCGGTCGGGTGACCGGCACTGTCGGCCCCGGTCGCCTGGGTGAGGTCATGATCGAAGTTCGCGGCGGCAGCGAAGCCTTCAACGCCTACCCAGCGGACCCCGAGCAGGTCATCGCTCGCGGCAGCCGCGTGGTCATCGTTGAGCATCTACCCCCGCGCACTGTGATAGTCAGCCCGATCTAGGA
>JALZAW010000594.1 GCA_030948155.1 Candidatus Dormiibacterota bacterium
AACGCGACCTCGGACTTCCTGGCGCTCAGAACGGCTTGAGCGCCGGTCGGGCTGAGGTGACTTCAGCCTCCGCCAGCCCAGGTCTCGTGGTCAGTGACCTAAGCAAGCGATATCGCGGCAAGCTGGCCGTGGACCGGTTGAGCTTCCGGCTCCCCAGGGGTGAGGTGGTAGCGCTGCTGGGCCCGAATGGGGCGGGCAAGACCACCACCATGATGTGCCTGGCGGGTCTTGTCCGCCCGGACTCAGGCTCCATTGCCTGGCAGGACCGCGAGCTGGGACCGGAGCGGGGCCGCTGGGTAGCCCTCATCCCGGAGACCCCGGAGATCTACGGCATGCTCACGGTCTGGGAGCACCTGATCTTCGTTGCCAAGAGCTGCCGGCTGCCGGCTGGCTGGGAGGACCGAGGACGCGGGCTGCTCGAACGGCTGGCGCTGGGGGCTGAGCGCGACACCCTGGCCGAAGGACTCTCGAAGGGAATGCGGCAGAAGCTTCTCGTGGCCAGCGTGGTTCTGGCGGGGGCGCCAGTTCTACTGCTCGACGAACCGATGATCGGCCTCGACCCGAGCGCCCAGCGCGAGCTGCGCAAGATCATCGTGGAGCTGAGAGAGCAGGGCACGGCTGTCATGGTGAGCACTCATCTGCTCAGCAGCGTGGAGTCCTACTGTGACCATCTACTGATCCTGAAGCAGGGCCGCTGCCTGGCTGCCGGCACCCTGCCCGAGCTCCTCCGCGAGCGCGGCAAGGGCTCGCTGGAAGAGGCTTTCTTGGACATCGTGGAATGAGCTTGGCGCTGGCCGGCCTGGAGCCGGCGCCCTGGACGGCGCTGCTCTGGCTGGAGTGGCGCCTGGCCCGAAATCGGGTACGCGCGATTCTGCGAAATCCCCGCCGGCTCCTGCCCTGGTCGCTTTTCCTGATTGTCATGCTGCCGACGCTGTTCGCCAGGTTCACGGCTGGGCTGAGCCCGAGCCGCCCCGGCCGGCGCCAGGACATCACCGCCGGCGACGATGCTGTGGCTCAGGCGGTGCTGCTTCCTATTCTGACGGCGGCCCTCGCAGTTGCCCCCGGCCTGGGACTGATAGCCGCCGGCCTGCTGCTGCTGCTGGGCCGCCGCCGGTCGCCGCTCCGGTTCCAGTCGCCGGCCGATGCCCGCTTCCTCATCGGCTCCGGCCTGGATTCGCGGACCGTGATGTCCTGGCTCGCTCTGCGCAGCGCCCGCCGCTTGGTGCTGGTCTCCGCCTTCTACCTGGCTGTCTTACTGCTCTCAGTCCCCCTCTTCGGCGCCGGCGCCGCGGGACTGAGCTCGATGGCAACTGCTGTCATCGCGGCCGCGTGGCTCAGCACAGGTCTCTCCCTGGCGGGCTTCAGCGCCAGCCGCCGCTGGCCCCGCCAGACCCGGCTTGTCGCGATCGGGCTGATAGCCGTTGGACTGGCCGCCCTGTTCGTAGGAGCAGCCAGCTACATCCTCTCGCCACCTGACGTCGGCCGGCAGCAGCTGGCGCTCGGGACACCGCCGGGTGGCTGGTTCCTGTCAGCTCTCGGTGGCAGCCGGCCGGCCCTGCTGGGGTTGGCGGGCTTGGGTGTGGCACTCGTCGCGTTTGCCTGCGGCGTCGCCCGAGACTGCCTGCCGGAGATCTGGCAGCGCTCGACGCGGGCCTTTGAATCGCGCCGGAGCAAGCTGCGAGGGGAGCTGTTCGGTCGCTCGCCGGCCACTGACCACAGTGACGCCCACCGCGCCCGGCGCGCAGTGAGGCCCTCCGGCGGCTGGGTTCCGGGAGGCTCCCTCACCCTTGCCTGGAAGGAGTGGCTCGCCATCAGGCGCCGCCCGTTCGGACCCTGGCTGGTGCTTTTGGGACTGGTCGGCCCCATGGTCCTGGGCGCTGCCGCCAGCCAGACACAGGGCGGCAGCCGAATGGGCCTCCTCTCGCTCGCCGCTGGAGGGGCCCTCTTTCTGGCCATTCTGAGGATGTCGATGGGCCTGGGGCCTGACTTGTCCAACCCCCTCTGGTGGCTGTCCCCGGTGCCCCTGTGGCGCCGCCTGCTGCTCTTCATAGCAGTCCGCACGCTGCTGC
>JALZAW010000108.1 GCA_030948155.1 Candidatus Dormiibacterota bacterium
CGACCCCCGGCTGAGCTGTCCCGAGATCGATGCGTTCCAGCGCGATGCCGTCGGCCTCGCCCCGACCGACCCAGCGACGGGTCAGAAGGACATCGCCGCCACGCGCGCCTGCCGCGACCGCCTGGCCGCCAAAGGCTACGACCTGACCGCGTACAACACCCACGAGAACGCCGCTGACATCGCCGATCTCCGCCTCGCACTGGGCATCAGGGAATGGAATGTGTACGGTGTCTCGTACGGAACCGACCTCGCCCAGCAGCTCCTCCGTGATCACCCGCAGGGTGTCCGGAGCCTCGTCCTGGATTCGGCCGTGCCCAACACTGTCAACGTGATCGAGGGCTTCTGGTCGAATGCGGCCGAAGGCTTCCGGGCTCTCCTTGACGGCTGCGCGGCGCAGCCCCCGTGCGCGCTCGCGTACCCGAATCTGGGCGCCGACCTGACAACGGTTGTGAAGCGACTCACAGAGCAGCCTCTGACCGTCGACGTGAACGATCCCTCCACCAACGAATCCACCAAGGTGGTTCTCGACGGCTTCCAGCTGGCCAATCTGATCGTGGTGGCCAGCCTCGTGCCAGGCTCGATCGCGCGGGTGCCGGCGTTCGTGCACGCGATCGCTTTGGGCAACGGCACCCTGGCGGCGACGGCGCTCCTTCGCACAGTCAGTCCGCCGGACATCGTTGGCTACGGCCTCGCGTACGGCGTGTTCTGTCGCGAGTCGATCGCGTTCACCAGCTCCCAGCGGACACAGGCCGTCGCCCGGCAGGCGCTGCCCGACTTCCCGGCTCCGGTGCTTGCGCTGGTGCCACAGTCGGCCCACCTGTTCGGCGACTGCGCGGCCTGGAATGTCGGCAAGGCCGATGCCTTCGTGTTCAAGCCTGCCCACAGCTCGGCGCCGGTGTTGATTCTCGCCGGGACTTTCGACGCGGTCACCCCGCCGTCCTGGGCTGATGTGGCGGCGCGCAGCCTGACCAATTCACGAGTCCTGCGGTTTCCCGGAGCCGGCCACGACGTCATCATCTGGTCGCCTCAATGTGCGCCTGCGATCATGGTGTCCTTCCTTGATCGACCTCAGGGCGGGTACGACACCAGCTGCCTCAACACAGTCAGCGTGCCGGCCTTCCAAGTCGGGGTGGCCAGCTAGGCTAGGCCGCCCTTGGCAGTGAGTTCGGATACAGGTACTTGACCAGCGCTATCCAGATATTGATCGAGAGCACGCCGGTCGTTGTCGCCTTGTTCACCATCACCACAAGGCTGGCATCCTGGCTGGGCAGGTAGAAGACCATGTCGCTGTAGCCGAAGATGGCGCCGTCGTGCCCGAGCCAGTCCCCGATCTGTGTGATACCAAGGCCGTACTGCAGTCGTGGGCCGTTGTTAGGAAACGGACCGAACTGCAGACGCTCGGCTTGAGTTGCCTTCTTCAGCGTCTGACCAGTCGCCAGATCTTTCGCGTAGCGGCTCATGTCGGGTACTGTCGAGACAATTGCGCCCGCCGTCCAGGGGACGTTGGGGTTGGTGAGGCTCAGATCTCGAACCGAACCGAAGGTCGTGTCGTAGCCGTGGGCGAAGGGATTGGGCATCGCGGGCGTCGTGGGAAAGCTTGTGCTGCCCAGGCCAAGAGGGCGGATCACATGCTCTGTGATCCAGCGGTCGGCGGCCACCTGCGTCACCTTCTCCAGAACCAATCCCAGGAGTATGTAGTTCGAGTCCGAGTACACGCTCTTTTGATCGGGCTGGGTGAAGTCAGCCGCGTGGCGTTGAAGGATCGGGATGATGTCTGCGGGCTTCCAGGTCGGCAGTAGGGGGTCCGTGTTGTACGAGTCGATGAACGGCTTGTCATCGATGAAGTTGAACACCCCGGCCCGCATCGCCAGCAACTCGCGGATGGTGATGATGTTGCCATTCGGCACTCCGGGAACGTACTTGTCCAAGGTATCGCTCAGAGAGAGCCGGCCACTGTCGGCCAGCTGGAGGATGGCCGTCGCCGTCAGGGTCTTGCTGACGCTTGCAATACGGTAGTGGTCATCCGGCTCCATGCTGCGCTTGGCGGGGACGTCCGCGGTGCCGTACGACTTGAGGAAAACGCCCTGGTGGGGGTCCACTATGCTGACCACCGCGCCGATGAGCTGATCCTGGCTGATGCTCGCCTGGACGAGCTTGTCGAACTCGTGGGTCTGCGCGCTGCTGAACCCCTTGGATTGCGATGGCGCGCTGGCTGGGCCGCAGGCCTCCGTCAGGACCGGCGCCCCCAGGAGCGCAGAGCACATAACGGCCAGGAGGAGCCTATGACTTGACACGTCGTTTCGCGCAGTCTTCGATCTCGGGCAGAGTTTGTCAAGTGGTGTGCGTCCCATCCGAAACGGCTTCGACCGGCCTGCGCCGCGATGCCTCAACGGGTGAGGCCGGCCGTCCATACTCACGGCTGTGGTGAGTGATCATCACGTTATCGAGCCACGGGATGACCACGGCGGGACCGCCGAGCTGCGACCGCCTCGGCATCGGGTTAGTCCCAGGGCGATCTGGTACTGGACGTCGCGGGCCTTGGCTGGTTGGCTGGGTCTGGCGCTGGTCCAGGCCGTCCTGCTTGTCATCCTGCCCGATGGCCGGCTCGACCTCCATGTCGGCGCCCTGATCGCAACCACAGTTGCCGGCGCGGCGCATGTCATTGTCATGCCTCAGTGGCGCTTCCGCGTCCACCGCTGGGAGGTGACGCCACACGCCGTCTACACACAGTCGGGATGGTTCGATCAGGAGCGGCGGATCGCGCCCATCTCACGCATCCAGACAATCGACAGCGAACGAGGGCCGCTCGAGCAGCTGTTCGGTCTCGCCAATGTCACCGTCACGACGGCGTCGGCGGCCGGGCCGCTGAAGATCCACGGGCTAGACCGGGCCACCTCTCAGCGCATCGTCGAGGAGCTGACCGCCAACACTGAGACCGCGCCGGGCGACGCGACGTGACCACCGAGCCGCCGGTTCCCGCGCCATCCTCCCCGCCGCCCTCGATTGATCTCCCGCCTGACGCCGGGTGGCGGCGATTGAACACGCGCATGCTCGTCATGCGGCCGATCCTGGAGCTGGGGCGCGCGGTGCCGGGGCTGGTCGCGCTCCTGGTTGTTGGCAACAGCAGCGGGCGCGGCGCCCTCTGGGGGCTCGTCGGCGCAGCCGTTGCGGTGGCCGTGGGCATCCTGCGCTGGATCACTACGACGTACCGGATCGGGCCTGACCAGGTGCAGCTGCGGCAGGGCCTGCTGCGGCGGCGCCTGCTCACCGTGCCTCGGGACCGGGTTCGCACGGTCGATGTCACCGCCCATGCCCTGCACCGGGTCTTCGGGCTCGCCCGGGTCAGTGTCGGCAGCGGCCGGTCGGACGAGCATGGCGGTGGCAGCGTGAAGCTCGATGCGCTGAGCGCTGTCGAAGCCTCGCTCCTGCGTGACGAGCTGCTGGGTCATCGCACGCGGTCCCAGGTCTCGGGGCCGGCCGAAGCCGTTACGGTCGAGGTCGAGCTGGTCCGGCTGGATCTCGGTTGGGTCAGGTACGGCCCATTCACGCTTTCCGGGGCGATCACCGTAGGCGTCCTCGCCGCGTTCGCGTGGCGAGTGGCTTCCGCGGCGCACCTCGATCAGGCCCTGCTCGGACCAGCTCGTGACGAGGCGGCTCGGCTCGCACGAGCCTCTCTTTGGCTCGTGGCGATTGGCGCTGCCGTCGCGTGCCTGGCCGTCGTGGCGGCCGCGTCCACGATCGGATACGTGCTCGCCTTCTGGGGTTTCCGGCTCACGCGGCAGGCCGAGGGCACGCTGCAGGTGACCCGCGGGTTGGTCACGACGCGCGCCACCACGATCGAGGAAAGGCGGCTGCGCGGAGTCGAGCTCAGCGAGCCGCTCCTGCTGCGTGCGGTGGGAGGCGCGCGGTGCATCGCGATTACGACCGGCCTGCGCGTGGGGCGCGGAGCCGAGCGGGGCGGCTCGCTGCTGCTTCCGCCTGCGCCGCGGCGGGCGGCGCTCAGGGTGGCCGCCGTCGTCCTGCGGGCTGAGGCACCGGTGAAGCTTCCACTCCTCGTTCATGGCCGGCGCGCTCTCCGGCGGCGCTTCACCAGGGCTCTCGGGGTGTCCGCACTGATTGTCGCCGCGCTGCTCACACTCTGGTGGCTGGCGGGGTGGCCGAGTTGGGCATGGGAGGCCTCGCTGCTGCTGCTCCCCGGCGCGGCGATCCTGGCGGCGGACCGGTACCGCAACCTCGGCCACGCTGTCGTGGAGGGCAGGCTCGTCAGTGGCAGGGGCTCGCTGGTGCGGCGCCGGTCCGTTCTCGACGACGACGGCATCATCGGCTGGAACCTGCGCGGCTCCCTGCTGCAGCGCCGTGCCGGCCTGGTCACGCTCGCCGCCACGACAGCCGCCGGCCACCAGCACTACGGCATCCAGGACGTGGCTCTCTGTGAGGCGCTGCGAGTCGCCGACGGGCTCGTGCCCGATCTGCTCACGCCATTTCTGGTGCGCCAGGACCCCGAACGAGCGGCAGGAGCGGTGGGCTTGAGAGCCGGCGCATCCTGGCGTCAGGGTCAAGATCTACCGTGATCGATACCGCGCGCTTGCGCACACCTCACGATTCCAAGTCAGACTGGAGAGAGCGTCGTGGCGGCGCGGCCCAGTGTGCAGAAAGGAGGTCGAACTGTGGCTGAAACAACAGTCAGTCCGGACCAGCTGGAGCAGATGACGCCGGAGGCGCGGAAGGCGGCGATCGGGGCGTTCCTGGGTCTTGGGATCGACTTCTACGACATCTACCTGCCCATCGTCGCGATCACGCCCGCCCTCATCTATTTCGTCCCCACGACGCTGCCGGCGCCGACGCGGGCGACGATCGCCTACATCATCTTCGCGGTGACGCTGATCGGGCGGCCGATCGGCTCGGTGATCTTCGGCCACTTCGGGGACGTGATCGGGCGCAAGCGAACGACGATGATCGCCGTCGGTGGCCTCGGGGTCATGACGTTCCTGATCGCGCTGCTGCCCGGCTACGCCACGCTCGGCTTCGCGGCCGTGGCGCTCTTCATCCTGCTGCGGCTGATCGGCGGCATCTTCATGGGTGGGGAGTACGCCAGCGCCAACCCGCTGGCGATGGAGGCCTGCCCCCGGCGGCTGCGGGGCATCGTCGGGGGCGTCATCCAGGCCGCCTACCCGATCGCGTACATCGCGATCTCCCTCGTGACCGCGATCATGCTTTTGATCGCGCCGGCGGGGAAGCTGAACTCCGCGTACGTGCAGTGGGGCTGGCGCATCCCATTCCTGATTGGTTCGCTTCTGGCTTTCTTGTTTCTCATCTACTACAACACCGTTTCGGAGTCGAAGCTCTGGGAGGAGACCGCGCCTGAGGAACGCATCAAGGCGCCACTCAAAGAGGTACTCAAGGGCCGGAACCTCCGCAACCTGGCCCAGGTCTTCCTCATGATGAGCGGCCTCTGGTTCAGCCTGCAAGCCGCCATCTCCACGCCGCCCGCCCTGTTGATCACAGTCCTCAAGCAGCCAAGCCAGGCGGTGACCAACGGCATCCTGGTCGCCAACATCTTCCTGGCGATCGGCTACATCGTGGTCGCGCTGCTGGCGCAGCGGTACGGCCGCCGGCTGCTGTTGATCGTCAGCGGTCTATGGACCGTCGTCCTGTCCAGCATCCTCTACTACCTGATGGTGGCCAATGTGGTGGCCAAAGGCGCCTTCGTGCTGACGATGGTGACCTACACCGCGCTGCTCGTGCTCACCATTGCGCCCTGGGGCATCGTCACGACCTACATCAACGAGCGCTTCCCGACCGGCGTGCGGGCCTCGGGCTACGGCATCGGCTACAGCCTGGCGGTGATCATCCCGTCGTTCTACAGCTTCTACCTCCTGGGCCTGGGCAAGATCATGCCCTACGAGTACGCGGGAATCGTGCTGCTGGTCCTTGGCGGCCTCCTGACCGCGGTGGGCGCGTGGATCGGCCCGGAGACGCGCGACGTGGACATGAAGTCGTTGGTGGCGCCCGGCCCGCGGCAGCAGTCAGAGTCCGCTCCGGTGACGCGGCCAAGCCCCGCCTGAGCCGAGCGGTATCCGTGGCTTGACCAATCCCCAGAGTCTGCGGCGGCAGGGCCGAGGCTCCAGTCGGGGAACCCGGTGACGCCACCCGCGAGCACACTGAGGCGAGTAAAGGCAGCTGCGTCTGTGTCAACAGCGCCACCGCCACCGATCGGACCTGCGTTGCGGAATGGTAGGACACCGCCTATCTCAGAGCCACCGGCCTGCCCCAGACGGGGCCAAGGAGGACTGCGAAATTGAGCGATACGCCGCTGTCTAGTGTGGCTCAGGCCCTGGCTCACCGGCCTCGCTTGGTGCGCGCCGCGGATGTCCATCCCCACACCGGCTTCAACAAGTGGCTGGCGGTCAAGCTGACCACTGGAGTCGGGACGATGTGGTGTGCGTACGCCTTCGCCATTCTCGCGATCGTTGGCTTTCCCCTCGGTAGCACCAACCCGACTCAGTACGTCCAGTGGGCTTCCCAGACCTTCATTCAGCTGGTCATGCTCTCGGTGATCATGGTCGGCCAGAATGTGATCTCTGCGGCCCAAGATGCCCGGGCCGAGGCCGACCACGAAACGCTAGGGGCCCTGCATGCGATCGCCGTGTCCACGGCTGCCCTGCAGGAGACGCAGCTCGCCATCCTCCACGAGTTGGAACGGAGGCGTTAGTGATCGTCCGAGACCTTGCGCCTCGGCGCCAAGCGTTCCAGCGCCGGTGCTCTCAAACACCTAGGCTCCCTGCCGGCGACGTCGCGGAGCGATTCCGGCTAGCGGGCTGAATACGAATGTAAGAGAATCTGAGTCGCACTTCAGGGGGCGTGTTGGAGGATGGACATGCAGGTTCAGAACCGCAGCAGACAGGTGAGGCGGGCCGTGCTCGCGAGCACGGTCGGAACGGCGATCGAGTGGTACGACTTCTTCCTCTACGGGACCGCCGCTGCGCTCGTCTTTCCCAAGCTGTTCTTTCCGAAGAGCGCGCCCCTGGCCGGGCTGTTGATCGCATTCGGAACCCAGGCCGTCGGCTTCGCTGCGCGACCGGTGGGGGCGGCCATCTTCGGCCACTACGGCGACCGGCTCGGCCGCAAAGCGGCCCTGATCGCGACGCTGCTCATCATGGGATTGGGCACCACGGCGATTGGTGCCCTGCCGAGCTACGCAACCATTGGCATCTGGGGTGGCATCCTTCTGACGCTGCTGCGCATCCTCCAGGGTATCGGCGTCGGCGGCGAGTGGGGCGGCTCGGTGCTCATGTCGATGGAGTGGGGCAGCAACAAGCGGCGCGGACTCGTCGCCAGTTGGCCGCAGCTTGGGGTGCCGATCGGATTGATACTCGGCAACGGCGCGCTCCTGCTCTTCAGCCAGATCGCCGGCGCCAGCTTCCTAAATTGGGGTTGGCGGATCCCCTTCCTACTGAGCCTGGTGCTGGTCGCGGTCGGACTCTACATCAGGCTCGGAATCATGGAGACCCCTAGCTTCGCCCGACTCGTGCAGGAAAAGCGAATCGAGAAGCGGCCGGTTGTCGAGGCATTTCGGCACGGCTGGCGCGAGATCTTCCTGAGCATGTTCATCCGCATGTCGGAACAAGCGCCGTTCTACCTCTTCACGACCTTTGTGCTGGCGTACGGCACCACAGTGCTGAAGCTGAGCCGGGACTTCATGCTCATCGCGGTATTTCTCGCCGCGACGGTCTCGCTGGTCACGATCCCGCTGGCCGGCCATTTCTCCGACCGGATCGGCAGGAAGCTCATGTACTCGGCGGGGATCGTCGGCGTTGCGCTCTTCGCCCTCCCCTACTTCGGTTTGCTGGACACGAAGATCAAAGCGCTCGTGCTCCTGGCCGTCGTGGTGTCCCTGATCCCCCACGACATGCAGTACG
>JALZAW010000595.1 GCA_030948155.1 Candidatus Dormiibacterota bacterium
CATCGACAGACGAGGAGCAGTCCGTGCATCTGGACTTCCCATACCCCGACGTCCCTCAGGCACTCAGCCGCTGGCTGCCACTTGTCAAGTGGTTCCTCGCGATCCCTCACTATGTCGTGCTCTTCTTTCTAGGCCTCGCGAGCATCGTGGTGGTGATCATCGCCTGGTTCGCGATTCTCATCACCGGCCGCTATCCGAGGGTGCTCTTCGACTTCGTCGAAGGCGTCATACGCTGGCAGAACCGGGTGGTCGGCTACGCGTTCGTCCTCGTAACTGACCGGTACCCACCGTTCCGGCTGAGTTCCTGAAAGCGGCCGAGGCGGAGCGATGCTTTCGGGCAAACACTCCCCGCGAGCTGGCCTTTGCCGACTTTGGCCGCCAGCTCTCGCTCGGTGCCCGCCGGCGCACCGCTGGCGGCTACCTGGACGCCCTGTAGCGGCTGCCCGCCTTCAGTGCTGAGTTGCTCGTCCGGCACATCACCGGCGATTGGGGCGACCACGACGACGCACCAGTCGGTCATTGAGCCGTCCGGGCCAAGCCGGCGTACAGCTGCTCCGACATGGGGGTGAAGGGGCGTCGGCTGAAGATCGCCTCCACCGGCAGGCCGAAGTACTCGGCGGCCCGGAGCGCCAGATCCAGGCTCGGGTTGTATTCGCCGCGCTCCAGGTAGCCGACGGTCTGATAGTTCACCGCTAGTGCCTCGGCCAGATCCTGCCGGGAGAGCCCGCGCTCGGTCCGAAGGACCGCCAGCCGGTTGTGGAGCACGGGTTCGATTCGCTGCGCCGGGCGGCCCATCAGGCCTCCGCCGGGGCGTCGGGCTCGATCCACGCCAGCGCGGCGGTCGGGAGCAAAGGAATCAGGACGCCTACCGAGATCGCCGCCCCTCCCACAACGGCCCCATCCAAGGTCACGACCCGGCCTACCCCGAGCACCGCGACGGCCACGATGGCGACCGCCAATATGACGACCGCGGAGAGGACCTGGTAGGAGAGCACCATAGCCCGGTCGCGAAGCTGGCGCTGGCGCTCATCGAGGCTTGCCCGCATGTCGGCGCGATCGCGCACGAAGAGGTAGAGAAGCAAGGCGCCGCCAGCGGTGGCTGCGATCAAGAGGAAGCTGATGGGTCCCCAGACGAGCTTCGGGACCGACATGGTCAGCCAGAAGGCCGACCAGGCATACATGCCCGGCAAGCCGAGCAGGGAGATCACAACGATCAGGCGCCGGACTCGACGCGGAAGTCGGTCGATCCGCGACTCCGGCTGCTTAGCCGAACTCTGTGCCATTGCATTCCCTCCACCGATGATCGTACTACACATCGAATCATAGTATAAGTACAACATCTCGTCAAGCATGTCCTCCTGTCCCGCATGGCTCCCCTGAACCCGCTCTCTTCGGTGACTCAGAGGGCGCCAGCTCGGCCGAGAGGTCCTGCCTGAGGATCTGGCTCGGCTCTCGCCCCGCTGGGCTTCCGGCACATCAACTTCCTCGGCCGCTATGCCTTTTGCCCTGCCTGCCGAGCCGGGAGAGCTCAGAATCTAGACTGTGGCGCTCACACCCTCAGAGCGGTCGAAGGGACGGCCATGGTCGGATGACCTGTCACGTGGAGCGAAATGCGGGCGGAGCGACAAACACTCCTCGCCGATCTCTCGCTCCGGCGGAAGCCGCCAGAACTGATCAGATGGCTGCCGGGAATGGTTTGGGAGCCGCTCGTCAGGCACCGGGGAAGGGGCTTCACCGGGGCGAGGTCTCAGCGGATCGGAGCAGCTGCCTCAGCTGTCAGCCCTGACTGCATCTTTCGCAGCAGGCGCCCCAGGGTCTTGACCTCCTGGACCGTGAGGGCGGACAGCAACGTGCCCTGGGACTCTGCCGCGGCGCCCACTGCCTGCTCGGCGAGTCGGGAGCCTGCCTCGGTCAATTCCACCACCACTCCACGGCGGTCCTCGGGATCGGGAGCGCGGACCACCAATCCGCGCCGTTCGAGGCCATCCAGCCTGTTGGTGACACCAGCCGAGGTCAGCATCAGGGTCTTGGAGAGCTGCGTGGGCGAGAGACGATGGGGCGGCC
>JALZAW010000596.1 GCA_030948155.1 Candidatus Dormiibacterota bacterium
CCATGATGGTGCTCCGCACGCCCAAGGGCTGGACCGGGCCCAAAGAGGGGGACGGGCTGCCGGTAGAGGGCAGCTTTCGCTCCCACCAGGTGCCGGTGGCAGACCTCGCCAACCGGCCCGAGCATCTTCGGGTGCTGGAGGAGTGGATGCACTCCTACCGCCCTGAGGAGCTCTTCGACGAGGCCGGGGCTCTAATCCCGGAGCTGGCCCAGCTACCTCCCAAGGGCGACCGCCGGATGAGCGCCAATCCGCACAGCAATGGCGGGCTGCTGCTCCAGGACCTGAAGCTGCCGGACTTTCGGGACTACGCGGTCGATGTCTCGAAGCCGGCCACCACCTTCTCCGAGGCGACACGGGTACTGGGAGCCTTCCTTCGTGACGTCATGCGCAGGAACCCGTCCAGTTTTCGAGTCATGGGCCCCGACGAGACGGCCTCGAACCGCCTCAGCCATCTCTTCGAAGCCACTGATCGCACCTGGCTGGAGGAGGTGCGGCCGCGTTTCGACGACCACCTTTCACCCGAGGGGCGCGTCATGGAGGTGCTGAGCGAGCACCTCTGCCAGGGCTGGCTGGAAGGCTACCTGCTGACCGGGCGTCATGGCCTCTTCAACTGCTACGAGGCCTTCATCCACATCGTGGGCTCGATGTTTAATCAGCACGCCAAGTGGCTGAAGACGACCCGTACCATCCCTTGGCGAGGGTCCATCGCGTCGCTCAACTACCTGCTCAGCTCGCACGTCTGGCGGCAGGACCACAACGGCTTTTCGCACCAGGACCCGGGCTTCATCGACCACGTGATGAACAAGAAGGCCGAGATAGTCCGCGTCTACCTGCCACCCGACACCAACTGCTTGCTCTCGGTGGCCGACCACTGCCTGCGCAGCCGTGACTACGTGAACGTGGTCGTGGCCGGCAAGCAGCCGGCGCTCAACTATGTCTCGACGGAGGAGGCCGTCTTCCACTGCACGCGTGGCCTCGGGATCTGGGAGTGGGCGAGCAGTGACGAGGGGGGCGAGCCGGACGTCGTCCTCGCCTGCTGCGGGGACATCCCGACCCTGGAGACGTTGGCGGCGACCGCCATGCTCCGCGAGCACCTGCCCGAGCTGCGTGTCCGCCTCATCAACGTGGTCGACCTGATGCGTCTGCAGTCGGAAACCGACCATCCGCACGGCTTGCCCGACGCACAATACGACGCCCTCTTCACGCCGGATAAGCCTGTCATCTTCGCCTACCACGGCTACCCCTGGCTGATCCACCGGCTGACCTATCGCCGGCACAACCACGCCAACCTGCACGTCCGTGGCTACAAGGAGGAGGGCACCACCACCACACCCTTCGACATGGTGATGCTGAACGACCTCGACCGCTTCCACCTGGTCATGGACGTGATCGACCGGGTGCCTCAGCTGGGGTCGCGAGGCGCCCATCTCCGCCAGCGGATGGTGGACGAGCGGCTGAGGGCGCGCCAGTACACGCGGGCCCACGGGGATGACCCGCCGCAGGTGCACGACTGGGTCTGGCCCTACTGAGCGCCGGCGTCCGCGTACTCGTCGTCAACCCCGGCTCCAGCAGTCTCAAGCTGAGGCTGCTGGACGCCGCTGACCGCGCGGCGGCAGAGGAAGATCTGGCCGCCTCGGCGGGAGAGGTGGAACGGTCGGCGCTGGAAGCCTTCCTGGGCCGGATCCCGCCCCC
This sequence comes from Candidatus Dormiibacterota bacterium, assembly GCA_030948155.1. Lineage (GTDB taxonomy): Bacteria > Chloroflexota > Dormibacteria > Dormibacterales > Dormibacteraceae > Dormiibacter. The sequence continues at coordinate 1,693 of JALZAW010000596.1, forward strand.
CGACGCTTGCGGCGTGCGAGTCGTCCACGGCGGCGCCGACTTCCGCTCCAGCGTACGCGTCGACGATCGCGTCCTCGAGCGGCTGGACGCCATCTCGGAGCTGGCACCGCTGCACAATCCGCCCGCGCTGCTCGCGATCCGGGTGCTGCAGCAGATCCGGCCCTCGCTGCCAGTGATCGCCTGCTTCGACACCGCCTTCCACGCCACCATCCCGGACGCGGCCGCCGTCTACGCCGTGCCCTGGCGATGGACCGCGGAATGGGGCATCCGGCGTTATGGCTTCCACGGTCTGAGCCACGCCTGGGCCAGCCGGCGCGCCGCCGAGCTGCTGGGCAGGCCCCTGCAAGGCCTACGCAGCGTGAC